>JAYTAT010000713.1:0-7906 GCA_043737315.1 Archangium sp. | reverse complement strand
ACCTGGGCGTCACCATCGCCGCGCCCGGTATTCCCGGCGCCGACTGGATCACCATCTCGTTGTCGAACGTGATCATCATGAACGATCCCGCGGCGCTCGCCCGCCTCGACGTGATCTTCCGCGTGCTGAACTTCTTGAGCGTGCAGGCGTTCGGGTCGGTGTTCTACGGTCAGCCCGGTGGGCAGCTGCGCTTCAAGCTTTCGGCACAGACCATCAATGACATCGCGAACATCTCAGAACTCGGCACGCCGGGCTCAGGGGCTCAGGTTCGCAGCTCGTTGGGCACGTTGCGCTACCCGCCGCTGGTTCAGGCCGGTGTGTTGCTGCGACTGGCAATCTGAGCTGTCGGGCCCTTCCACCGACGGTGCAGCCAGAGCCATTGTTCCGGGTGCTGACGCACGAAGGTCTCGATGGTTTTGGTGAGCGCTGCGGTGTGCGCCTCGAGTGATTCGCGGCGCGTGGGCTTGTCAGGCACGGCGATCGGCCCTTCCACCCTCATCTGCAGCTGACCTTCGTGCCGCACCGCCACCACCACGTAGACGGGCGCGCCCGAACGCAGCGCCGCCATGGAGATCGCGGGGGTGGTCGACGCAGGCCTTCCGAAGAACGGCACCCAGAGCGCTTCGGGCCCGGGCAATGCCTGATCGATGAGCTGCACCACCGCGCGGCCCCGCCGCATCGCCTTGAGCATGTTCCGCAAGGCGCCGCGCTGAAAGATGAGCTCGACGCCTGCATGTTCACGGCTGCGCACCAGCCATTCGTTGAAGGCGCCCGAGAGTGGCCGCACCACCGCAGAGAAGACGTGGCCGCGGCGCGCCATCACCTCGGCGAAGAGCTCCCAGCTGCCCAGGTGGGCCGAGGCGATGAGAACGGGCTGGTGCGCGGCGAGCAGCACGTCGAGGCCCTTCCAGTCGGCTACCGAGACAGCGCGATCGACTTCGGCATCGGTCAACAGATCCGAGGTGACCGACTCCAGCATCGCCCGCGACATCGAGCTGAACGCGGCGCGCACGATGCGACGGTGCTCGGGCGGCGTGAGCTCAGGGAAAGCGTGGCGCACGTTGTCGAGCGCCACGCCGCGGCGAACGCGAAGCGCCCAGACCGCCCAGCCCACGAAGGCTGCGAAGCGTTCGCGGGCGCGACGAGGCAGTCTTCGCAGCAGGTGGAGCGCGGTACCCACGGCCCACGTTGCAAGGCGAGAGGCGGGCCCCTTCTGACTCGGCGTTCCGTCAGCCAGTGCGAGGGTGCGCGCGCTCATTCCATCGTGGGGCTGACCATGCTGCTGCGGCAGCCTTCGGCGCCGTCGAGCGCGTCTTTCACGCGGCCATTCAGGACGAGCACGGCCTTGAAGAGCGGGAGCGCCTGAACGCACTGGCCCTGCGAACGCAGCCCACCGGCGACCTTCAGCTTCTCGCGGATGGTGTCGATCTTCCCGAGAATGACCTTCGCCTCGACCGCGGCCTCTGAGTCGGCGGCCACTGACTTCAAGTACGTCTCGGCCTCGTCGAGCTTGGCGACCTCGAACTCGGTCTTGCCCTTGCCGAGGCTGGCGCGTGCGTTCTCTTCTCGCGTGCGCATTTCCTGCTCGCGCAACAACTTCATCGCCGCGAGGCCCAGGTCGACATGCAGCGTCTCAGGCGCTTTCACCACGGGCCCCTCATTTTGCACCACCACCACCACCGGCTTCGTCACGTCGGGGCGGGTCACCGCGTAACCGAGACCTGCCAGCGCGAGGATGCCGACGACTGCGACGGCGAAAACCGGCACCCTCGACTTGCTGACGGCGGGCGGAAGCGACGCCTCGCCCATTTGCGTGACCGCGCCCACCCGGCCATCAAGCTGGACCTCACCGATGGGCTTGCGCGAAGCCCGCGCGGCGACGGCCCGGGCTTCACCCGTCTTGAGCAGGGTGTGAGCGGTCGAGTCGTCATCCGCCAGCGTGCCCGGCGAGGCGATGCCCGAGACGTTGGACAGCGGAAGGGGCGTGGCCATCGGCACCACGGCCCGCACGTTGGTGTTGCTGCGCTGAAGGGGCGGCACCGACAGGTGCGCCTGGGTGGGGATCGCCTGAGACAACGCACTGGCGAAGGACAACATGTCGGGCCAACGCCCCTCGATGGGCTTCTGGCAGGCGCGTTGGAGCACCGCCTCGAGATCGGGGTAATCGAGATCCTGCGCGTAGGTGGCCAGCTTCGGGAGTGGCTCAGTCACCTGGCGGCGGAGGATCTCCGAGATGGTGGTGCCATCGAACGGTTGCCGGCCGGTGAGCGACTCGAAGAGCACGATGCCCAGCGAGTAGACGTCGGCGCGGGCGTCGACCTCTTTGCCCTCGACTTGCTCGGGCGACATGTAACGGGGCGTGCCCGCGATGGCGCCTGCGACGGTGAGCTTGGTGCCCGCATCCATCAAGCGCGCGATGCCGAAGTCGAGCACCTTGGCGTGCACGCCGCGAATGCCGCGCCGAATCATGATGTTCTCGGGCTTGAGATCTCGGTGGATGACGCCCTTCTCATGGGCGTTGGCCAGCACGTCGGCGACCTGCAGCACGATCTCGATCGCCTCGATGAGCGGCAGACGGCCCTGCTCGGCGATCACCTTCTTGAGGTCGACGCCTTCGCAGTATTCCATGGCGATGAAGAGGTTGCCCTCTTCGTCTTGCCCGAAGTCGTGCAGCGCCACGGCGTTGGGGTGCGCCACGCGCGCGTACGACTTGGCCTCGTTCAAGAAGCGGCGTGCGATCTCAGCGTCAGACGAAAACTCCGACTTGAGGAACTTGAGGGCGACGCGATGGCCGATGCCCAGCTGCTCTGCGAGGTAGACGGCGCCCATGCCGCCCTGCCCCAGCTTGCGGATGATCTTGAACTTCCCCTTCACCACACGATCGATCATGCGATCGGTCGCGGGCGCCACGCGAATGGTCTCTGAGGTGCCGCACTGAGGGCACTTGCCACCCCAGCTGGAGTGTTCGGCCCCGCAACCCTGACAGATGAAGACGGCCATTTTCCCGGTCACTCCGCTTCGGCGCATCTTCCGCTGCGCTCCAGCTGCTTGGCCTTGCTTCGCAGGGACGGCTGCGTTCCGGTGCTGCTACTTCTCCAGCGGATAGCGCGTGTTGAAAAGAAGCTTCTCGAGCTCTGTGGCGCCGGAGCTGGGAGAATCGCCCAGCGCAAGTGCGGCGCGCAATACCGCCGTCCGGGGGTCGTCTTTGAGGTGCGCCTCCATGACCTTGAGCGCGGCGACCCGCTCACCCGCCTGAACGAGGGCGAGGCCCCTGAAGAACACGTATTCTTTGTTGTCAGGGTCGCTCTTTGCGGCCTCGACGAAGTGCGCTTCGGCTTTCTTCCACGACTTCTCGTTGAGCTCAGCGAGGCCGTCGAGGAAGGCCATGCGGCCACGTGCATCAGCCGCGGTCGAACCCACGTCCTGCGCCACCTGGTAGAGCGGGCGCGCGCTGCGCAGCACTTCAGGGCTGAGCTGAGCGCCGGCCAGGGCCTGCTTGTGCACTGCTTCGGCTTCGGCGGTCGCGGCGGCACCGAGCTTGGTGGCCATCTCGCCCAGCTCGGGCCCGAGAAAGCCGTCTTTCACCAGCGCGCGCAGCGTCTCTGAAGCAGACCCCGCACGCAGCAACTGCTTCGCGTCGAGGGCGGTGAAGAAGGCGGCGCGCTGGTCGACGAAGCCCCGGGTGGGATCCTCAGGGGGTTTGCGCATGCCCTTGACCTGGCGCTCGCACTGATCGCTCTCGGCTGCGGCTTTCTTCCGGTCGGGGCTGTCAGGCACCGACTTCAAATAGACGCGGTAGGCATAGCAGGCGCGCTGCAGTTCTTTGGCGAGCAGCTGCGCACGAGCGAGCTGCACGTAGGTCTGCGGGATCGCAGGGTTCGCGCGGGTGGCCTTCAAGAAGGCATCGGCGGCCTTGCCGTACTGTTTTTTGTTGAAGGACTTGCTGCCCTCGGAGACGAAGGTGTCGGCGTTGCCCACGCCGGTGCCGACCAGCGCCTGGGCGAAGCTGGTAGAGGCGACCACCAGGGTGAGCACGAACCCGCGGAAGTCAGAACGCATACCCCAAACCTCCGTTGAAGCCGAAGCTGTCAGGCGAAGCAAAGAGGACTCCGGAGTCGTCGGTCGAACGTTCGCCGATGAGGTACTTCGTGTAGTTCGCCGAGAGCAGCAGGAACAATCCGTCGACCACGAAGAAGCGCACGTTGAAGCGGCCGGCCAGCAACATGTCGAGCGGCACGAAGCCGTCCTTGTAGCGGGTGGTCGTCTGGCCCTGGTCGAGGCCGATGATCTGACCGGTGCGAAACTCGAGGCCCAGCTGCACCGAGAGCTGAAAGCGCCACAGGGCGATGCGCACCTGCGGCTGCAGCGCGCGCAGGGTGACGAGGTTCGCCCTGACCGAGTCGAGCGCGGTGGAAAAGCACATGTTGAGCGAGGCCTCGCAGCGTTCGCCCGGCGTGTAGCCGACGTTCATGCGCCAGTTGTCGATGTTGGTCAGCCAGGTGAGACCGAACACGGTGATGCCGAAGTACTTGCCGAAGGTGCCGAACTCAGCGCTGGCGCCCACCAGCGTGCGGCCGGGCGTGATGAATTTCGTGGTGCGGCCAAACCCTTCGGTGTCGAAGCGGCGGCCGACCAGGCGGCTGCCGTCGAGCGTGGCCATCTCGAAGGTGACGTGGAAGTACGAGCGGCGCTCGTAGATCTGATCTTCGATGGAGGCGGGCCTGGGTGGCGGCGGCGGTGTGTTGCCTGTCTCACCCTTGACCTGCGCGACTTTGGTGTTCTGGTCTACCGAAGGCGAGGTCGACTCGAGCGTCTTGTCGAGCGAGTACTGCTGGTCTGGCTTGACCGAAATGGTCTGCTCGAACGACTTGTGGTTCTCGGCGCTGAGGCGAATGACGTGCTCGCCCGGTGTGATGCCGCGATCGACCTTGTCCTTGCCGATGGGTGCACCGTCGATGGAGATCTCGGTGCCCACGGGCAACGCGGTGATCACGATGCGGGCCGCGACCTTGTCGAGCGTCTTCTCGAGGCTGGCCACGCCGCGAATGGGAATGAGGATGGTCTCTTCGATGGGCTGGTGAAGCTTGAGATCGAACCGAATCACGCGCTCGCCCGGCAGCACCTGGACGTTGAGCGGCGTGAGCCCGACCTTCACGTCGTCGACGTACACCGTGGCGCCCGCGGGCGTGCTGCGAACGTCGAGGGTGGAGGCGGCCGGCACGACCTTGGCGAGCGCCCCCAGCAGCGCCTTCTCGAGGTTCGAGTTGGTGGCGGCCGCGGGGTTGCTCTTGCCGCTCTTCGGATCGTAGGCGGCCACCCGGTACTTGAAGCCAGCCTCGTCTTGACCGCCCTGGATCATCACGATGCGCTCGAAGCCCAGGCCCGCGACGAACGCGTCGATCGGATCTGGACAGCGTGTGTCAGCAGAGAAGCAAGGCACCTCGGCGACGGTCTGCCCCTTGAGGGCTGCGGCGAGCTCTTTGAGCCCGATGACGGAGTCTTTGCGCGCCTCGCCGGGCATCAACTTGTCGAGCGCCTTTTCGGTGCGATCGACGAGTGTTTCCTGGCCCGGATAGAGCGGGCGAACCAACCACAACGTCTTCTGAGCCAGCGCCGCCGAAGGGGCCAACGCGAGGGTCAGCACCAACACGAATGCCACGCCGTAGGGTTTCTGCAAGTCCATGGTTTCTCAGGCGCTTCTACTGCGGGGGGCCCCGTGAGGCCACATATTCCTCGAGATCTTCGAGGGTCTTCGGCCAGTCTTCTTTGAGCAGTCGCGAGAGCGATCGATCGGCGAGCAACTTTCCACCGGTCTGGCACCGCGCGCAATAGTTCGTCTCGTTGGCAGCGTGCACGATGCGCTGCACCGGCGAGCCGCACACGGGGCAAGGCTGTTTGTGTTTGCCGTGCACGGCCATCTCGGGTCGAAACGCGGTCACCTTCTCGGGCCAGTCTTCGCCCGTCTCGGTGCGCAGGCGCTGCAGCCACTCGGCGAGCACGGTTCGGGTGGCTTCGTAGAGCCGCGAGAGCTCTTCCCCGGTGAGGGTCTTGGTCTGCTTCACCGGCGAGAGCTTCGCGCGGTGGAGGATCTCGTCGGAGTACGCGTTGCCGATGCCCGCGAAGAGCCGGGGGTCGGTGAGCGTCCGTTTGAGGGTGTGATTCTCGAGGCGGGCGCGGTTGGCGAAGTCGTCGAGGTGCGCCTTCATCGGGTCGAGCCCGCCGCGATCGAAGCTGCGCAGGGCCGCCTCACCCGAGGCCACGTGAAGCGAAGCGCGCTTCTTGGTGGAGACCTCGGTCAGCAGCAACGTACCCGAGGGGAAGTCGAACGCGGCCAACCCTGCGCGCCCGGGCATCTTCGTGCCCGCGGCCTTCCACTGAAGCCTGCCGGCGATCATCAGGTGAATGACGATGAACAGCTCACCTTCGACTTCGAAGATGAGCCGTTTTCCCAGCCTGCGCAGACCGACGATCTTCTTGCCGAAGGTGCTGCTGAGCGGCGGCTCGACGCTGCGCAACACGAAGGGGCTGCCCAGCCGCACGCGCTCGAGTGGCTGCCCGATCACCCGCGTGGCGAGTGAGGAAAGATAGAGCTCCAGGTCTGGATACTCGGGCACGGCGTCACTCTGCCAGAACGCGGCCTGCTCGTTGCAAACAGCCGCCGCAGGATGGATGCAGGTAGCAGCATCTCGCGACGCGGGTGGCCGCGCTGGGCCACAGGCGCTCGTCACTTGGTCAGAAAGTTCGAAGCTGAGCGAGTCGGCCCGTGGCGGCGTACGCCCGGGGTGACGGGTGCAGGCCGTCGGGCGCGATGAAGCCCTGCCTGGCCTGCTCGACGAACTGGGGCAGGAGATCGAGGGAGGTCGCACCCGCCCGCTTCGCTTCTTCAGCCAAGATGGTGTCGGAGGCCTCGAGCCTTCACGCTCGAGCCGGGGGATGGAAGGGGCCCTCGAAGCTCGAGCGGATGTTCACCCTCGCCCGGCGACTGGCCCGGCTTGCACAGGGCTTCGGACCGCTGCTCGGGCTTTCGTTGCAGGTCGACCGCGACGAGCCGATGCCCCGGAGCACGCTCGAGGCGCTGCTCGTACCACGCGGCCGTTCAGCTGACGCGCGCGAGGCCAGGCGAGCCTGACTCCCCCACGCACGCGAGCTACCAGCGCTTCGTGCGCTGCTACGCGGGTGAGGTGATGCCCACGCGGGCCGCGAGCTCGGGGCGCCGCAGCTTCCAGATCACGCCGTCGATCCAATAGTGCGAGAGCGTGAGGCTGACCCAGATCACGCCGGCCCAGGTGTAGAAGTTCCAGCTCGTCACCAGCGAGAGCGCGAAGACGACCACGTAGACGGAACCGGCGAGCGACATCAACATCGCCCAGTAGAGAAAGCCGCGCGTCCACCCCGGCTGCGAGAGCCACGAGATCACCTTCGCGTCTTCACTCACCCCGCCCTTCCAGGCGTTGAGATTGTAGTGACGCATCATCCCCAGGTACTGAAACCCGTGCCAGCAGGCCGCGGCGGCGAAGGCAGACGTGTCGTCAGAGGTGATCAGCTGAAACGGCACGAAAAAGCCCAGGAAGGAACAGCCGATGAACGTGAGGCGCAACCACGACGCCTTCGCCCAGGGCTGATGGCGCTCGCGAATGCGCGCGAAGAGCAGTGCGCCGAGCAAAAAGAAAAGGGGCGCGAGCAACCCCAGCACCAGCGCGCGGGGGAGCGTCGGGTAGAAGAGCTCGACTCCGAAGAGCATGCGCGGGCCGGTGTAGAGGCGGTGCGAGATGCAGAAGAGCACGATGAGCATCAGCAGTGGCCGCTCGAGCTTCATCGCCCACGAGGTGACGGGCTCGCCTGACTTGCGCTGGTAGATGCGGAGGATTCCCCAGTTCTGCGCCACGAAATGCCAGGTGGCCCAGTA
>JAYTAT010000712.1:0-3210 GCA_043737315.1 Archangium sp. | reverse complement strand
GCGCGGGCCCGAGAAATGGTTTGCGGCGGTCACCCAGTCGTTGCCAGCTCGTGTGCCGATGCACCGCGGCCTCACCGGTGGCCTCGAGCCCATGCAGTGTGGCGCGGCCCTCGAGTCTGAATTGATCTTCCGTGCGCTGCCACCACGCGAGCAGCGCCACCTCCGGGGTGCGCCGCAGGTGCTCCACCTTCGAGCTGCGCGCATCGGTGAAGAACCACGGCTCGCCCGCGCGCGTGAAACCCCGCAGCACGACCGTGCGCATCGAAGGTCTGCCCTCCGCATCGACCGTCGCCAGCTGCAGGTAGTTGCCCGGCGAGTTGTGAGCGCGCTGCGCCTCGAAGACCTCGACCCACGTCATGACCACCGAAGTAACAACGAGCCGCGGTCAGCGCGCCGGTGTTTACGCCCCATTCAGCGAACGGTGCGGTGAGTCCTTTTTTAGCTTCGTGTCGAACGCCGCTTCCATGGCACTGCGATGACTATCATCGAGCAGGCCGGGCCCTTACGCCGGGTCGCTTTCGATTGGGCAGTCGGCCGATAGACAACGCCCTGCGGGTCGCCAGAGAATCGCAGCCGTGCTGGGCATTCTGGAGAGCATTCGTCGCACTCAGACGACCTCAATGTGCGCGCCATGCTGAGACTTGCTCAAGCGGCCGAAGCGTCAGGGCGTGCGCAGCATCGCCGCTCGCATCGCGGTGTCGCGCCCTGCGCGCGCATCCTCGAGCGTGCGCGGGGCAGGCACATCGGGCAGCACGCCGCGGTCGGGCCTGGGAGTGTCAGAGCTCCACGCGATGAGCGGAATGTCGACGCTCACTCCGGAGCCGGGCAGCGTCAGCCACGTCAGCTCGCCGCCGTTGAGCCCGCGCAGGTTGCCGCCGGTCGGCTCGCCCACCAACGTCGCTGCCTTCGCCTGCTGCAGCCGCTGCGCGAGCAGGAAACTCGCCGAACTGTTTTCAGGGCCAATCAGCACTGACACCGTGCCGACGAATGCATCCTTGGCGGGTAAGAAGTGCTGCGCTTTGGCAGCTCGGCTCTTCATGCGGAAGGTACGGCTTTTGCCTTTGACCACGTCGCCGGTGCGATCGAAGAAACCGAAGTCCCAGGTGTCGAGGAAGCGGACCAGCGCGTACGGGGCGCGCTCGTAGGCCGACTCACCGTGGTTGCTGCGCGTCGAGAAGGGCACTCGAATGAGGCCCCGAAAGACGTAGTCCATCAGCACGTCGGAGCCTCCTTCGTTCTCGCGCAGATCGACTATCAGCAACGCCACCTTCTGCGCCTTGAGCTGCAAGAGCCCAGCGTCGAACTCCGCCATCACCTGCGCGCGCTGGGCCGCCTCGTAGAACGAGAAGGTGGGCATCACCCACACCGCGCGGTCGCCTTCGATGGTCAGCTTCCACCCGGGCCTGGGCGGCGGCTGGAGCAGTTTCTCTTGCCGGTCCGCGAGCGTGACGGCGGCGACCGTCACCTCGCGCTCGATGCGGGTGCCAGCTGCGTCGATGTGCGCAACGCGCAGCCGGTAAGTAGCGGGGGCGGTGAGGCCAGCGACGATGGGCAGCAGGTCGTCGAGCGCCGAAGCAGAAGTGCGGTGCGACAGCTGCACGCGGTGCTTGGCACGGTTGGCGCCGTCGGAACGCAGCATCGGGTCCAGGGCGCGCACCAGTTCGCTCATCGGCTGCCCGCCCAGCGCAAGCACCTCGTCGCCCGGCTGCAGCGCGGGGTCCATCGCGGCCATCACCAGGAAGTGGCCATCCACGAAGTCGAGTAGCGCAGGCAGCAACAGCTTTGCCTCGAAGAGCTCGGCGGTGATCGCAGCGGGTTGATTGACCCGGTTGGTCCACGTGTGGCCGCAGTGCACGTCGGCTGCGAGCTTGGCCACCAACGCGTAGAAGCGGCGCACGCTCACGCCTGCGTTGACCTCAATCGCCGCTTGCGCAAATGCCTGTTCGAAGCCCTCGGGGCTCTGGTACCGAAAGAGTCCAGGGTGCAGCGCAGTAAAGGCCTGCTTCAGAATGCGCAGGTCCCGCGCTGCCTCTTTGGGTGACAGCTGCCGCTCGACAACCGCGATACCCGAGTCGGCGGCGGCGGTGGGACTTCGAGGGGCGGCACCGAGAACCAGCAGTGCGACGAGGATCATGGATCTTTCTACCGCTGGTGGCCCGACGACAGCATCACCAAGATCGACGGGCACGGCCCACTGGCCTCAGGGCCGCGGAGGCGGGTTGGTGCGCGCCAGGTACCGACCAAAGAAGTGCATCACCAGCGCGTGCAACGGCGCTTGCGACAAGCGGTACACCAGCCACGGCAGCGCCGGTTCGAACCCGTGAATCGCCGCCAGCGTGTGGCGCCGCTGCGAGACCTGGCGAAACTCGAGCCAACCTGTGACGGTCGTCTTCGAGAGCACCCCACCTACGATGTGAAACTTGTCTCTCGCGGCATCCGACGCTTCGCTGATCAACTCGAGCACCAGCAAGGGCCAGGACAGGCCGATGAGCGAGAACGTCACCCGGGGCGAACCCTCGAGCTGCTCGACGCGAACGATGGCGCGAAAGAAGCGCGGCAACCACGCCATGTAGGCGTTCGAGATGAAGCGCGCATCACGCTGCGGCAGGGGTGGCAGCCGCTGAATCGAACGCACCGAACGTTGCGCGGGGCCAGCCACGCCCCTGGGCCGCGCAGCACCCGGCTTGGTGCGCTTGACGGTCTCGGCCACCATGTCTTCGAAGCGGCGGTACTTGACGAGGCTCGCGATGGGCTCGATGGGCTGAGGCTGTGGGAGGTCGCATTGCAGGCTGTCGATGAGCGGGCTGATCAGCTCGTGCGAGGCGCCCGAGAACAACTGCACCCACCGCTTCGAGAAACCCGTCGAGGCGATCGGCACCGGGATCATGAGCCGCCGCTTCCCCAGCACCGCGGCCGTCTTGCGCAGCAGGTCTTCGTAGGTGAGCGCTTCTCCGTTGACGAGGTCCAGGGTCTTCCCCACGAACGCGGGCCCCTGCACCGCGGCCTCCAGCACGGTCACCACGTCGTCGATGAAGATGGCCTGGCCCAGGCTCTTGGTCCAACGGGGCAACACCATCCACGGCAGGCGCTGCACCAGGGCGTGCAGAATCTCGAACGAGCTGCCACCCGGGCCGACCACCATACCGGCACGCAGGCAGGTCACGGGAATGCCGGTCGCCTCGAAGACGGCCTCGACCTCCTGCCGGCTCT
>JAYTAT010000711.1:0-7913 GCA_043737315.1 Archangium sp. | reverse complement strand
CCGCGCGCAGCGCCTTGCCGTCGAGCGCGATGCTGAAGGGCTTGTCGAGGTGTTTGCCGTACACGACGCCCGGCACGAGGCCGGCCATGCGGGTGCGGCGGGCGAAACCTTTGCCAGAGCTGGTGCGGGCCTTCGCCTCGAGCTTCGAAGTGGTAATCGTCATGTGTTTTTCCGACTTTCTTGAAAATCGCGCGAGAGAAGCAGGGCGCGATGCCCGACCCGAACCCCGGCGCTTCCCGGCATCCCACCCCGATGGTGGGCCCCGAAGTGAGCTGCCCCGAAGGCGCGAGCGGGGCAGCCAATACGCTGCGACCACCCTCAGGGTCAAGCGAACCACCATTCAAACATCGAGCATGCTTGCAGCCCCTGAGGGGCTCTGGTAGTTGCCGCCCTCTTTCGGAGTTCTCTCTCTTTGGAGTGTTTCAACCATGCGTAACGCCGCCATCATGTTCGTGGACTCGCTCCACTCGCGCAAAGAAGTGGTCGATTTCCGCGCCGGTGACACCGTGCGTGTCTGGTGGAAGGTGAAGGAAGGCGAGAAGGAGCGCACCCAGGCTTTCGAGGGTGTCTGCATCCGCAAGACGCGCGGCAGCGTCGACGCCACTTTCACCGTCCGCAAGATGTCGTTCGGCGTTGGTGTCGAGCGCATCTTCCCCCTGCACTCGCCCCGCTACGAGTCGATCGAAGTCCTCGGCCGCGGTGACGTGCGCCGTGGGCGCCTGTTCTATCTCCGCGGTCTGCGCGGCAAGGCGGCCCGCCTCGACGCGCTCGAAGAGAACGTGCCCGCTGCTGGCGCTGCTGAGAAGGCTGCCGCCAAGGCCGCCGCGAAGGCCGCGACTCCCGCCGCGTCGTAAGCCAGACTTTCAAGGGCAATGCTCTTCCTCGAGTTGGCGGCGCAAGGCGTTCGCGGGCTTTCTCCCTCGATCCGCCTCGCGCTGAAACCGGGGTATTCGGCCCTGCAGAGCCCGACTGATCTCCCGGCGCCGCTGTCGGGGTTGATCGTCGCGCTCGCTTTTCCCGATGGGCGTGGGGGTGACTCCGCGTTCCTCGCCCCTGGTACCAAGTCGGGTCGCGCAGGCCTTTCCATTCAAGGCAACGATGGCTCCGTCTGGAGAATCGTGCGCGATCTTGGCGGTGCAGGCGGGCTGCACAAGCTTAACAAGGCCACGAACCAATTCGACGTCGTCTCGCAAGACGCGTTGGAGATGGGGCAATCGCTCCGGGCGGGCGCCGGTTTCCCCGCGCGGTCCACCTGGGAGCAGCTCTTCACCCTGACCGGCCCTCAGCTGCCCACCCGGCGGCCCAAAGGTCCTGCGCGGCCGGCCTCTTCAGTGTCCACCTCGAAGTCGGCGCCGCGTTTACCCACCGCCAGCTGGAACATGGATGCGCCCGCCGCACCGGTCACCGAAGATCCAGCACGGCTGGCGGCCCTCGAGGCTGAGCTGGTCACCTCCAAACGCGCGGCTGAAGTGCAGTTCCGGCTCGATGGCGTGAGCACAGAGCTCTTCACCATCGAGTCGAAGATGAAGTCGTGGGACGAGCTGGTGCAGCGGCTCGAAGCGGCGCGCGCTGAGCATCGCAAGACCTCAGAGCAGTCTCCCGGCGCGGCAGACGACATCGTGGCCCGCGCCAGGCGTTACCCCGACGACCGCAAGCGCCATGAGGAACAGCTCGCCCGCCTCGACGAGGAGCAGCGGGCGATCATCGACAACCAGCCCGAGCCGCCCGCGCCGCTGCGCACCGATCAACGCTTCCTGGGCGCGCTGGCGGCGGGTGTGGCCCTGCTGGTGGGTGCGTTGTTTCTCGAAGGCAGCCTCCGGTACCTCTCGCTGCTCTCGATGTTGCCCTTCACCTTCGCCGCCCTGCTGGCGTTGCGCTTCATCGAAGATCTGCAGCGGTCGGGGCGCAGTGGCGGCAAAGGTGAGGTGCTGGCGGGCCGCGCGAAGAAACTGACCGATGACTTCGCGCTGACCACGATGGTGGTGCAGAAGGCGTTCGCGCAGGTCGGGGCCGAGTCGCTCGATGAGTTTCTCGCGGTGATGGAGCGCCGCGCCGGGTTGCAGACGCAGGTCAACCAGCTCGAAGCGCAGTGGGCCGATGTGCAGTCGACGCCCGAGTACGCCTCGCTCGCGTCGCGAAGCGCAGAGCTCAAAGCCAGCCAGGAGGCCTGCACCCAGGAGCTGCTGGGCATGTCGGACGGCTACGTGCGCGACGTGCGCGACATCGAGCGGGAGATCGTTCGTTTGAAGGAGCCTGCTGCGCCCGCGGCGCCCAAACCCCCGGTGTCGGTCGAAGGTTTTGCCCCCGTGGTCACCACGCCGACCGAGACCTTCGATGACCCTGCCGCGCCGCTGATGATGCTGGCGACCGACCTCTTCACCACCGACGTGCCGTCGCTCTGGAGCGTGCTCCACGATCGTGCCGTGCAGTACCTCACCGCGCTGACCGACCGCCGCTACCACGGCATCTCGATCGACAAAGACGGGCACGCCACGCTCGAGGCGCCGGGCCGCACGGTCACTGCGCGTGAGCTGCCGGGCAAGGATCTCGATCTGATGTACCTGGCCCTGCGGCTGACGTTGATCGAGAAGGCGGCGGGGCAACACAAGCTGCCGGTGGTGATCGAAGACACCTTCAACACCGTGCTCGATGCGGCCAAGCAGCCCCTGTTCGGGCGCATGGTCAAGCACCTCGGCTCGCTCACCCAGGTCCTGCATGTCAGTGGGTCTGGTCAGAATGCGAGCATGGCTGACACGCCCGCGCCGATCTGACGCGACCGTCGTCGGCCGGGGGTGGGTCCGACGATGACGACGCAGAAGAGGGCAGCGGGCGATGAAGCAGAGCAACTGACGGTCGAGCACCTCGAGCGCGCGGGCTACACGATCCGCGATCGCAACGTGTTGTGCAGGCGAGGTGAGCTCGACGTGGTGGCCGAGAAGGGCAACGTGCTCGCGTTCGTCGAGGTGCGCATGCGGGCGACTGCGTTCTGGGGCGATCCGTCGATGACGGTGAACTTTTCCAAGCAGCGCAAGGTGGTGCTCGCGGCGTACGAGTACTGCCAGCGCAACCGGCTGTTCGAGCGCGTCATCCGTTTCGACGTCGCCGCGGTGGTGGGGAAAGGACGAAAAGGGCACATCGAACACATCGAAGACGCGTTCGACGCAGGTCACTGAGTGCTCCCTGTTCCTTCGGGAGAGGGTCGGGGTGAGGGCCGATGATGCTACTGAGCCGTTCATGTCTGGCCGTCTCTTCGTCGTCGCCACCCCGATCGGAAACCTGAACGACCTCTCACCGCGAGCGATCGAGACGCTGCGCGCCGTCTCCGTCATCGCCTGCGAAGACACGCGTCACACGCGCGGTCTGCTCGAGAGATTCGGCATCGCCACCCCGACCGTCAGCCTGCCCGCCTTCGCCGAAGGCCAGCGCGCCGGAGCCATCCTCGATCGCCTGCTCGCAGGTTCCGACGTCGCCCTGGTCACCGACGCCGGTACGCCGGCCATCAGTGACCCCGGCGAGAAGCTGGTGCTCGAGGCGGTGGCTGCCGGAATAACCATCATCCCCATTCCCGGGCCCGCGGCGTTCGTGGCGGCGCTCTCGGCGGGCGGGTTGCCCACCGGCCGTTTTCACTTTCTGGGGTTCCTGCCGAGGCAGGTCAGTGAAGCGAAGGCGATGATCGACGAAGTCGCGCAGCTCTCGGCGACGCTGGTGCTCTACGAGTCGCCGCGCCGGTTGGTCGACACGCTCAAGTCGTTGGCACAGTGGTTGGGCCCGCGGCGCGCGGTGGTGGCGCGTGAGCTCACCAAGCTGCACGAGGAGTTCGCCCGGGGGACGCTGCTCGAGCTCGCGGATCAGTACGGGGCGGGCGAGGTGCTGGGTGAGGTGGTGGTGCTGGTGGAGGGCCGAACGGGCGAGACGCGGTGGACCCAAGACGAGGTGGAGCGCGCTCTGACCGCGGCGCTCGCGTCGGGTGAACGGCTCAAGTCGTTGTCGACCGAGCTGGCCAAGCGCTCGGGTTGGTCAGCGCAGGACCTGTATCGGATTGGGTTGGGCCTCAAGTAGGCCCGCTTCTTCACGTCTTACGGCGCGGCAATGGCGGGGCAGAAGCCCGACTTCGGTGCGCACGACTTCTTGTACTCAACCGGCAGCCCGTTCGCGCCCGAGCAGTAGAACTGCGGGCCCATCTCGTTTTCCACCGTGAACGAATTGCAGGTGACCGCCCCACCACCCGGCGCCAGAGGACAGCTCGCCCCACTCGAGCAGCTGAAGATCACCCCGCCGCAATCGAACCCCGACGGGCAGTCCGCACCCGTCTGGCAGTCATGACCACAGAAGCTGCCGGTCTGACCTTCCGTCACGAAGGTGAGGCACGAGATGGTCGACGCGCACTCGATGCCCGCGACGCAGCTCTCACAATCGCGGCGGGCCGGCCGCGGCGCGCACGTACCGTTGGTTCTGTCGCAGAACTGGTTGACCGCGCAGAACGAGTTGTCGCGGCAGAAGAACTGGCACTGCCCCGTCACGCACGAGTTCTTGGGCGTGCAGTCGCCATCATCCCGGCATCCGGCGCGGCACTGCAGCGTGGCGGTGCTGCACACCTGGCTCAGTGCACAATGTTCATCGAGCGTGCAGGGCCCGCTGGGAATGCAGCGCGCGGTGGTGATGTCGCAGAACGTGCCGCTCGGGCAGTCGAGGTTCGAGGTGCACGAGGCGAACGACTGGCAGTACCCCAGCGCGTTGCAGAAGTTGTTCGAAGGGCAGCCTGCGTTGCTGGTGCACTTGCACGACCCTGAAGCCGCGTCGCAGACCTGGTTTGCAGGGCAGCTCGCGTTGTTGATGCACACGCAGCGGTTGCCAGCCCCCCGCATGAAGCCGGGCGGGCAGCACGCGTTGCCCACGCACACGCAGGCCGCGAGGCCCGGATCGTATTCGTGGTTGGGCGGGCAACACGCGGTCTTGGCGCACACACAATCGCCCGTCAGCGCGTCGTAGCGGAAGTCGACCGGGCAGCAGTTGTCAGAAGCGCAGGCGCACAGCGCTTTCTGCTCGTCCCAATTGAAGCCCACCGGGCAGCACGCGTCGTCGGCGCACTCGCACGCGCGCGTCTCGTCGTTGAACTCGTAGCCGCCGGGGCAGCAGTTCTCGTCGTCGCACACGCAGCGGCGCTCGTCGGCCAGCCAGCGGTGATCTCGCGGGCAACACTCAGAGGCGCGGCACACGCATGCTTCTGAATCAGGCGAATACGCGTAGCCGCTGGGGCAGCAGTTCGTGTCGCGGCACACGCACACCGCTTCTTCACACGAGTAGCCGGTGGGACACCCTTCGTCGGTCTGGCACACGCACGAGCCACCATCAGGCCGGGTGTAGCCATTGGGACAGTCGGGGTTGAGCGCGCTCCGCGAGCACCCGGCCAGCAGAAACAGGGCGAAGAAGCAGATTCTCATGGGCGGGCGTAGGCGTACTGAAGGCGCACGGTGGAGCCGGGCGGGGGCACGTAGTTGCCCAGGAAGACGACGGAGTTGGTGTCGGTGCGGTACTGCCACCCATTGACCGGATCCTTCGCAATGGTGACCCCGCCGACGGTCACGGTGATCGAGTTGATGATCGGGGCCAGGGTGAGCGGGAAGACCCGCTTCAACGTGTTGAGCGCCTGGGCGATGCGCACCAGCGTCTGCTCGAAGCTCGCGTCGCAGATGCTGCCGATGATGCCGCCGGTCTTGGTGGCCACCTCTGCGTAGCGGATCGCCGGGTCGGCGGTGCTGCCGTAGAACCCGGTTTCGCCCGGGGGCACGCACCCGTTGGGGATGGTGCCGCCGACCACCGAGAAGCTCACCAGGTTCTCGTTGCCTTTGCCCTTGAGCGCCTTGAAGACCCGGGCGTAGTGATCGGTGATGTTGAAGCTCGAGTCGTCTTCGTTGGTGACCACGATGATCGCCAACGCCGCGTTGGGTCGAAGGAAGCCCGCGTTGGGCTGACCTGGATCGATGTTGGGTGAAGACAGCGCCAGCTGAGTCATGCGCAGGCCCTGTTCCCAGCGAGAACGTGAGGCGGGGAAGGTGGTGTTCTGCTCGAAGACCCGCCGCGCATCGGTGGTCATGTTGTTGATGATCTTCGTGGCGCCCCGCAGCCGGCCGCCGTCACTGGCCACGATCGAGGTCACGCCCATCTGGAAGTCGACCCGCAGGGAAAGCAGCTCTTGTGCGAAGCGGTTGAAGTTGCCCACGAGCGTGCGCCGCTCATTGACCATCGAGCCCGAATCGTCGACCACCCACAGAATGTCGACGACCCCGTCAGATTGCCGCAGCTCGTCGACCTGAATTGCGTCGACCCGGGGCGGATCGATCAGATCCACCCGGCCCACCGGAGCCCGCTCGATGCGCGGCGGTTTGATCTCGACGGGGCTCAGAATCGGGGGCGCCACCTCGGGCACTGCCGAGCCGCGCCCGTTCTCTCGCCCTACCGGGTCGCAGCCGGAGATCAGGAGGAGGGCTAAGGAAAGAAAGTTCTTCACGGGCCGGAGATTGGGGGACGTGGCCTTGCTCATGCAAGCCTCGGGTACAAACCACAACGCATTCGATTCATTGTGGGGATTGCTCTCAAGCGGCGGTCCGCCTACGACATTCACGCCAGACATGCGCCTCATTTCCTTTTCTCTTCTGATGATGTCGGTCGTGGGCTGCCGCTGTAGCCCGGCCACGCCGCAACCGGTCACCCTGCGATTGGTGAACACCACCCGGCTCCCCATCTACGTGGACGACACGGCCGGTAAGCGGGGGCTGACGCTCAAGCGCGAGGTCAACGGCGAGCAGTTTGCCTTCGACGATCTCGCCTGCGAGTGTCGGTTCTGCTCGAACGCCTGCAACACCGGCTGCAGCTGCCCCGATGCGGGCACCGAGCGGGTGCTGCGGCTCGAGGCGGGCGGCACGATCCAACGCACCTGGGATGGCGTGGTGCAGGTCGCCGGCTTCAGCAATTGCGGCAACGAGGGCTGCCTCGACCAGCAGAACGCGCCGCTCAACGAGCCGTTTACGCTCGAACTGTGTTTTTCCCCGCAGAAACCCACGGGGGTCATCTTCAATGACGCGGGCGTGGCCTCAGGGTTGCTGCCCCGGGTGACGACCACCTGCACCACCCGTCAGTTCGCCCCGCAGGATCTCGAGGTGGAGATCGGCCCCGCCCGCGGCAACGCCTGCAGCACGACCTCTGAGTGCAAGGGTGCCGACGAGCTCTGCCTCGATGGCGCTTGCACCACCGGCTGCCCCGCCAACGAGTTCCCCGCGGTGGGCGCGGAGTGGATCCTCACCGTGGCGACGCCCGACAACATGGGCTTCTTCGAGATGAGCGCGCGGCCGCAGGGCAGCCAGTACTCCGGCGCGGGGCTGCTCACGTCGGCGGTGTATCAATCGAACACGCTCCTGCTCTCGTTCTCCAGGGCCGGGCCCGCGGCCGGTGAGTTGCTCACGGGCCGCGTTCAAATCAAGTTGCCCATCGGCACCGGCGCGCCCCTGATGAGCGGCCGCCAGGTGGTGGCCACCCTGGTCGACGACGGCGACACCTCGGCGCCTTCGCGCGCCTTCGTGATGAGAGATCTGCTCACCGGCGAGGTGCTTTTTGCCGCCGACATGGGGCAGGGCGGCCGGCTGCTGCAGACGGCCGATCTCGGCCCCTTCCGGGTGGAAGACGGGCAGGTCGCGGTGGGGTGCACGCAGAACGCCTGCGGTCGGCTGCTGTTCTTCAGCCTCAAGTTCAGCGCTGGCGCCAAAACCATCGAGCTGCAGCCCGGGGCGAACGACACGATTTCCATCGGCAGCGACCGCTGGCACTTTCTGAACGTGAGCAGCGGGGCGTACGGCTCCACCACCTGCCCGGTGAAAGACATCAGGCCGTGGGCGTTCTGGAAGCTGTAACTGGTTGGT
>JAYTAT010000710.1:0-1144 GCA_043737315.1 Archangium sp. | reverse complement strand
TATGCGCTCCCGGCACCTTGAACACGCGCTCTTCAGGCAGGGCCCCCGCCAACAGCGAGGCCGATTCTCCGAGGCGATCTTCCGTGCCCCAGCCCAGGTACAGCTTCGGGCCGACCTCCGTGTTCGCCGTCACCGCCTGCAACCAGCGCCACACCTCGCGCTGGTAGGTCTCAGAGGTGACCGCTTCCTTCACCGGGCCCTTCCACGCTGCAAGCCCGCCGGCCGCGCGAATCTCGTCACTCAGTGAGGGGTCACCCAGGTACGGCGCCAGCAGCAGCACGCCGCTCACGTCGGCCGCGTGCTCGTGCGCGTAGAGCAGGGTGCCCATGCCGCCCATCGACATGCCCATCACCCAGGTCTGCTGGTAGCCCTTCGCGCGCGCGGGCGCGACGACGTCGGTGTGCACCCGCTCACGGAAGATGCCGCGCGCGTAGTAGCCAAGGGTGGCATCGGCGGCGACCACGTCGACCGAGAGGTTCTTCTGTCGCAGCGCTTCGATGAAGCCGTACTCGAGGAAGTCGGAGGCCTTGTCACCTGCACCCGGCAGGAAGACCACCAGGCACTTCGCGTCACCGCCGGGCAGCTCGTCACGCAGCGACGTCATCGGCGTGGGCGCGGGCAGGAAGACGGCACAACCGGAACAACAGAGCAGGAGCGCGAGAGTCCGCATGGTCGAGGTCCTACTCAGCGCGAAGTTCTGGTGCGAGCCTCGTGGCGTGATGATCGTGTGTTCGAGGGTGACGCCCCCGTCATTGGCGGAGGTACTCTGGGCGCTATGACAACCATGTTGCTTGGCGCAGCAACATGGTTGCTTTGACTGTGAGAGGACTTACTTGGCCGGCATTTTCGGCGGCGTACGCCACAGCCCACCGGTTGAGAACGACCTCCATCCCCACCGCAGCCACGACATCAGCGACAGCGCCATCCACAAGCTCCACGCGAGCATCGCGCCCCGGTACACCAGCATCGGCACCGAGAGCACCCACGCCGTCGGGTACTGCGCGCCCGTGCGGTCCATGAACCAGCGCAGCATCGACGCGCTCGAGCCGTTGCCCCGCACCTGCATTTCGGGCTGACCCAGCAGGCCCTCGTAGACCGACGTGCCCAGAATGCTCAGCGCAATGAACGTCACGCCCACCAGCGC
>JAYTAT010000709.1:0-1145 GCA_043737315.1 Archangium sp. | reverse complement strand
CATGGCCTGCGCACGTTGCTCGAACGCGGTGACGTCCGCGCGGTCGCCTTGATCGGTGCGCACATCGCCGATTCCTTGACCATCACGCGTACGGTCAGCCCGGCGCCCAGTGAAGGCCAGGGGCACCTCGGTGAAGCCGTTTCGCGTGGCGCGGGCCTTTCTGAAGCCCGGGCAGCAGGTGGCCATCACCCCTTCGCTCGAGCGGCAGCACTGCAGCATTCGCCGGTCGTTCACCGGGGTTCACGGGGTGCAACTGCAGGTCAACGCGGCCCGACCCGGCCGAGGCAGTTGCTTCGCTGGCGCGGTTGCCGGTACAGCGAGCCCCAGATGTTGCCCATCGGCCCGTACACCCTGAGAAACCGCTTCATCCTCGCGCCCATGGCGGGGGTCAGCGAGATGCCGTTTCGTGTGATCGCCTTCGAGCAGGGCGCCGCGCTCGCGCCGACCGAGCTCATCAGCGCGCAGGGCCTCTTCCGCATCAGCTCGCGCACGCTGCGCTACCTCCGCTACGACCCGAAGATCGAGAAGCCGTACTCGCTGCAGCTCTTCGGCGGCGAACCCGACGTGATGGCCAAGGCCGCGGTGATCGCCAAGGGGTACGGCGCGCAGATCATCGACATCAACATGGGCTGCCCGGTGAAGAAGGTCACCAAGACGGGCGCGGGCTCGGGGCTGCTGTGTGACTCCTCGCGGGCGGGGGAAATCGTTCGGCAGATCAAAGAGGCCACCGGGCTTCCGGTCACCGTGAAGATTCGCAGCGGCTGGGACGCCCATCAGAAGAACTTCCTCCACATGGCCGACGTGCTCGGGGCGGCGGGCTGTGCTGCCCTCGCCGTGCATCCGCGCACGCGTGCGCAGGGGTACTCCGGCAAGGCTGACTGGTCGGTGATCGCCGATCTCAAGAAGCACGTGGGCAACGCGTTCCCCATCATCGGCAACGGTGACGTCAAGACGGTCGACGACGCCACCCGCATGATGGAAACCACCGGCTGCGACTACGTGATGATTGGCCGCGGTGCGCTGGGCAATCCGTGGATCTTCCGGCAGCTGCTCGGGGGGGCGAAGCCCACCACCGCCGAGCGCATGGAGCTGGTGCTGCGCCACTTCCGACAGCACATGACCTTCTCGGCTGAATCCCGCGTACA
>JAYTAT010000708.1:0-3214 GCA_043737315.1 Archangium sp. | reverse complement strand
CGATGACTCCGTCGCGCTTCCTCATCAGCCCCGCCACCGGTCCCCGCGAGTTCCGGCTCGCCCAGTTTCTCAACCGTGAAGATCCGCTCGCTGACGCGGTGATCGAGGCGTTGCTGCCCCTGTCGCGCAGTGAACAGGAATCGCACATCGCGCGCATGCTCTCAGCCCAGCCCGGCGTCTTGCCCCAAGCCCTCATGACGATGAGGCAGTGGCTGCTCGAAGTGCCGTTGTGGTTCGACGAGCCGCGCGCCGATGCAGGCGGCGAGGTGCTCCTGCGCAACGGCCTGCTCTCGGGTTTCGTGCTGGGCTTCAAGGCCCTGGTGTTGGGCTACTGCTCACCGGCCGGCAACAAGCCGCTCGCGTTTTCAGGCCGGCTCACGGGCGACGTGAACAAGCGGCTCGCCGAGACCGCGCGTTTCGTGGAAGCGGTCAGTCACCCCCGGGGGCTGCGCTTCGGCACGCCCGGCTTCATCGCCACCGTGCGGGTGCGCTTGATTCACGCGCGCGTTCGCCATGCCTTGAAGCACTCGCCTCAATGGCGCGCGGCAGAGTGGGGGGCGCCCATCAATCAGTACGACATGGCGGGCACGGTGCTGCTGTTCTCCTCGGTGTTGATCGAAGGCCTGCGTGAACTGGGCGCGCAGGTCACCGACGCCGATGAAGAGGCGAACCTGCACCTGTGGCGCGCCGTGGGCCGCCTGATGGGCGTCGACGAGGAGCTGCTGTCGACCTCGCGCAGCGAAGCGCACTCGTTGTGGGCGATGATCGAGGCGACGCAAGGGCCGCCCGATCTCGACTCACGCAAGCTCACCCACGCATTGATCCTCGAGGGTGCAGAGCGCGGCGCGCCCCCCGCGGCGATCGACTTCGGCTACTCGCTCACCCGGCACCTGATCGGAGATCGGTATGCCGATCAGCTCGCGCTGCCGCGCAGTGCCTGGGATGTCGCCCCCAAGTTGTTGAAGCACGTGGTGGGCCGGGTCGATCGCGCGGTGCGCCGGGTGCCTGGAGCCCGTGAGCGCGCCCTGCGGTTCGGGTCACGGTACTGGCGGCGCACCGTTGAGCTCACCTTCGGTAAATCAGAGGTGCCGTTCGAGTTGCCCGTGCACCCGCTGCGCGCCCCGTGACCCCTACTCGTGAGCCGCCTCGCCCAGGTTCAACGAATCGAGCCGGGCGAACTTCGGTGCCCACTCCAGCAGCCGGTGGGCCGCCTCTTCCGTCATTCCACTGCGCGACACGTCGAGGGCGCGCAGCGAGTCTTTGAGCGGTGATTCGAAGATCGCGGCCAC
This sequence comes from Archangium sp., assembly GCA_043737315.1. Classification (GTDB taxonomy): domain Bacteria; phylum Myxococcota; class Myxococcia; order Myxococcales; family Myxococcaceae; genus Archangium_A. The sequence goes on along the minus strand of JAYTAT010000708.1, from coordinate 1,925 downwards.
CGCAGAGCGCGTGGTCTTGTCTGCGCGCAAGGTGAGCGATTCGAGGCTGTTCAAGCGCGTGACGGGGAAGAGCGCTTCACGATCGAAGGTCTCCAACGACGAGAGCGTCAACTTGCGCAACGAGGGCAGGGCGTCGAGCACCATGCCCAGCCCGCCGATGGTCATCGCGTCGACCGGCACGGACAGCTCGAGCAAGCGGGGCAGCGACACCGGGGCGGGCACGATCAGCTGGGCCGAGAGGTTCAACTTGATGAGCCGCGTCAGCCCTGGGCCCACGTGCGCGAGGTCGAGCTCGTTGCAGGTCATGGCGAGCCCCTCGAGCAGCCGGGGCGGTGTAACGGACAGGAACTCGAGCGTGTCGTCGCCCGGGCTCGCGTCGACCACCAGCTCGCGCAGAAACCGGCAGCTCGGGTGATCGAGCGCGGGCTGGAGCAGGGTGGTGGTCCAGTCATCGCGGCGCTCCTCCCAGGCCCCGTGGTTGGTGAGCACGAAGAACAACGTGTGGACGAAGCCCCATCGCCACTGGGCGCGCTGCGCCTGGGCGATGCGAATGCCTTTCGTGCGCAGCAACATCTCTTCCCGTTCGCGCCGGGCTTTGGTCGAGCGGTCACCCAGCTGAAGCGAAATCAGCTCGCCGCGCGGATCGCCCAGCTGCTGGTACCAATCACTGAGCACGGCGTAGCGCGCCGCGTCGTCAGGTGCGGCATCGATGGCTGCCTCGAGGGCATGGCGTTCAAGGCTCACTCAAGTCCCCGCAAGCAGTGGTGTCGTACCTTGTCCTTCACTGACAACCTCGCCACACGATAACTTTCTGTCGTCTCAGTTCGCCACTTTGTTGTCATGCAAGGGTCTGTTTTTATTGAGAATTCGACTTGCCCCGTTCGATTGCGACCGGTACGACACCCCCCGCGAACGTGGGGAACGTGCGCTGCGAGGCCTGATCCTGGAGCCAGACTTCGCTGAACCGAAAGGGTGCCTATGTCGAAACGATTCATGAGTGCGCTGCTGGTGATGTCGTCGGTGGCGTTTGCGGTCAACGAGCCTGCAGTCGACGCCTTTCTTTCGCGACACGAAGTCAAGCCGCTGGTGGATCCGCGGGGTCTGACCTCGGCGGGGCGCGCGGCGTTCAACTCGGGTTTCACCTCTTCGACCGAGCCCCGCTACGGCGTGCCCACGTTCTTCTGGGCTGGTCCCCAGCAGGGCGAGCGCAGCTACCGCGACATGGGTCTTTCGCCCGCGCAGGCCGCGCGGCGCTACCTGCTCACCTACGCCGAGATCTACCGCGGCGAGAGCACGCGCTGGGCTGAGGCGCAGATCTCATCGGTGCACGACCTGCACGACGGCGGCGCGGTCATCGTCACCTTTCAGCAGCGCATCGGCGGCGTGCGCGTCTTCCGCGACGAGCTCAAGGTGATCATGACCTCGAAGCTCGGCCTGGTGGCGCTCTCGGGCTACCTGACCCCGCAGACGCGCACGCTGGGTGAGTTCTCGCTCGCCTCAGCGTCGGCGATCTCGTCGGCGTACCAGAACCTGATCGGCCGTTCGTTGAGCGGCAGCGAGCTGACGCACCTCGGCATCTTCGAAGGCGGCTACGAGCACTGGCGCCTTGCCGGAAGTGAGACCCCGGTGCGCGCGCGCCCGGTGTACTTCCCCTTGCCTGAAGGCGTGGTGCCGGGCTTCTACGTGGAACTCCACGTGCCGAACTCTGAGCAGGGCTTCGCGTACTTCTCGTTCGTGGTCTCGGCGATCGACGGCTCGGTGCTGTACCGCAAGAACCTCACCGCGGCTGACTCGTACACCTACAAGGTCTGGGCTGATTCGACGGCGCCTTTTCTTCCGTTCGACGGCCCGCAGGGTCTCGCTGCGACGCCGCACCCCACCGGCACGCCGAGCAACTTCGACCCAGGCACCGCTACGCAGAACAT
>JAYTAT010000707.1:0-3218 GCA_043737315.1 Archangium sp. | reverse complement strand
TCATCGCTCGTGAACACCGCCAGCGTCGCCGGCCCCACACGCTCCATGCGCACGCGGCCCCAGCCGATCACCTGCGTGGTCTGATCGCGCGTGAGGTGCAGGCCCAGCGTCGACATCGACAGCTTCACCTTTTCCACCACCGTCGCCGCGGCCAGCTCACCCTGCCACTGCGTCGACCCGACTTTGATCGACACTTCCTTCGCCGCGCGCCGGGCCTGAAACAGAAACCCGAACAACCAACCGCCGACCCACAACACCGGCAGCGCCCCGAAGAAGAAGCACAGCGCGGTCGGCAACTCGATGCCCGTTCGCTGGGTCGCCCACGCGATGCCGAGCGCCCCCACCAGCACGAACGTCGCCCGCGACCACTGCGCCTGCCTGCGTAAGCTGGAGAGCCGTGCCTGGGCGCCCTGAAGCGAGGCGGGAACGGTGCCGGGCTTCAACCGGCGGTGCTCGAACTCGATCTCCGGCGTCGGCTGATCCACGGGCAGGGAGTTACCCCAACGTTCAGCGCACCGCGACTCGTTGCGTCACCACAGGCCCTCTCCTACAAGGCGCCCCATCATGGCGATGTCCGAAAAGTACGAGCCGAGTGTCATCGAGTCGAAATGGCAGCAGACGTGGAACGAGCGCGGCACCTTCCGTCTCACCCGCGCGGGCGCGAAGCCCAAGAAGTACGTGCTCGAGATGCTCCCGTACCCATCGGGCAACATGCACATGGGCCACGTGCGCAACTACCTGCTGGGTGATGTCTACGCCCGCTACTACCGCATGAAGGGCTTCGACGTGGTGCACCCCATGGGCTGGGACGCGTTCGGTCTGCCCGCGGAGAACGCGGCGATCAAAGACGGCGTTCACCCCGCGGTGCGCACCGCCGAGAACATCATCAGCTTCAAGAAAGAGATGAACAGCCTCGGCTATTCCTACGACTGGGATCTCGAGCTCGATACCAGCCGGCCCGAGTACTACCGGTGGAATCAGTGGTTCTTCCTCAAGATGCTCGAGCGAGACCTGGTCTACCGCCGCTTCTCGAAGGTGAACTGGTGCACTGGCTGCCTCACCGTCATCGCCAACGAGCAGGTCAAAGACGGCACGTGCGAGCGCTGCAGCTCGAAGGTGCTCGACCGCGAGCAACCCGAGTGGGCCTTTCGCATCACCCGGTACTCCCAGGCGCTGCTCGACGGTCTGGACACGCTCAAGGAGTGGCCCGATCGCATCATCGCCGCCCAGCGCAACTGGATCGGCAAGAGCGAAGGCGTCGAGGCTGACTTCGGCATCGAGGGCAGCGCAGAGAAGATCCGCGTGTTCACCACCCGCGTCGACACCATCTTCGGCTGCACCTACGTGGTGCTGGCGCCTGATCACCGCGTGGTGCGCAGCATCACCACCGCTGATCAAAAGGCCGACGTCGACGCGTTCGTCTCGAAGATGGCCGCGAAGTCGAAGACCGAACGCACCGAAGAAGGCGCTGAGAAAGAGGGCGTGTTCACCGGCGCCTGGGCGCTCAACCCGTTCACCGGGGCGAAGGTTCCTGTGTGGATCGCGAACTTCGTGCTCTCTGACTACGGCACCGGCGCTGTGATGAGCGTGCCTGCGCACGACGCGCGCGACTTCGACTTCGCTCGCAAGTACGCGCTGCCGATTCGTGTGGTGGTGACCCCGGCGAAGCTCGTCGTGCGCGAAGAGGCCGCTGCACCGGCGGCGTACACCGAAGATGGCGTGCTCGCTGACTCGGGTGAGTACACCGGCCAGACCTCGGCAGACGCGCGCAAGGTGATGTCGGCGTGGTTGGTGGAGCAGAAGAAGGGCGCTCCGATGACCACCTGGCGCCAGAAAGACTGGGGCTTCAGCCGGCAGCGCTATTGGGGCACGCCGATCCCGATCGTGTATTGCGAGAAGTGCGATCCGCAGAAAAAGGGCATCCCCGTTCCGTACGAGCAGCTGCCCGTGCGTCTGCCCGACATCGAAGTCGAGAAGGTGCTCACCGGTACGGGTGAACCTCCGCTCGCCAAGGTGCCTGGCTTCGTCAACACCACGTGCCCGAAGTGCAGTGGCCCCGCGCGCCGTGAGGCCGAGACGATGGACACCTTCGTCGACTCCACCTGGTACTACGCGCGGTACCTCTCGCCGAAGTTCGATGACGCTCCGTTCGACGCGGCCGTGGCGAAGAAGTACCTGCCGGTCGACATCTACGTGGGCGGGCCTGAGCACGCGACGATGCACCTGCTCTACTTCCGCTTCTGGGCGCGGGTGATGAAGGAGCTGGGCCTCTGCCCGGTCGACGAGCCGGTCACGCGGTTGATCACCCAGGGCATCGTGAACGGTGACGACGGCCTCAAGATGAGCAAGCGCGCGGGCAACGGCGTCGCGCCCTCTGAGCTGGTCAAGGAGTTCGGCGCTGACACGGCGCGGGCCTACGTGTTGTTCGCAGGCCCCCCTGAGCGCGACTTCGACTGGAACCAGAAGAGCGTCGAGGGCTCGTTTCGGTTTCTGAGGCGCGTGTGGGCGCTGGGCGTCACGCATGAGCCCCAGGTGAAGGGCGCGACGTGGGGTGGCCCCTACGAGGGCAAGGCGCTCGAGATCCGCAAGGCGGCGCACAAGGCGCTCAAGCGCATCACCGATGCGATCGAGCGGTTGTCCTTCAACACGGCCATCGCGGGTTCGATGGAATACGTGAACGAGCTGTACCTGGTGAAAGAAGTCACCACGCCTGCAGAGAAGGCCGCGATGAACGAGGCCATTCAGTTGCTGGCCACGATGCTGGTGCCGTTCGTTCCGCACTTCGCCAATGAGCTGGCGCAGGGCTACGGGAGCACCTCGCCGCTCGAGGAGCAGAGCTGGCCTGCGTACGATCCGAGCCTCGTCGTCGACGACGTGATCTCGTACGGCGTGCAGGTGATGGGCAAGCTGCGCGCTGAGATTCAGGCGCCGGCGACCGCGATGGAAGCCGAAGTGCGTGCGATCGCCGAAGCCGATCCGAAGGTGCAGGCTGCCCTCGCTGGCAAGGCCGTGAAGAAGTTCATCTTCGTGCACAAGAAGATCGTCAGCTTCGTCGTCGGATGAGCAGAGGCCCCTCACCCCGACCCTCTGACCGCTGCGCAGGGGGCCTTGTGATTCTGCTCGTGCTCTCGGGGTGCGGGTACCGCTTCACTGCGCCCAACGCGTCGCTGCCCGTGCGCTCAGCGCATGTTCCGATGTTCATCAATCGCACCGCTGAA
>JAYTAT010000706.1:0-3219 GCA_043737315.1 Archangium sp. | reverse complement strand
GCGGCCATGTAGATGATGTTCCGCGTGCCCTTCTTGCCCCGGTACATCGCGCGATCCGCCAAGTCGACCAGCGTCTCCTGATCCTGCGCGTGCTCGGGATACGAGGCGATGCCGATGCAGGTGCTGATGCTCAAGCTGAAACCCTCGCGCGCCAGAAATCGGTGCGACTCGATCGATCGCCGAATGCGTTCAGCCACCTTGAGCGCACCGCCTGAATCCGTACCGCGCAGCAGCAGCACGTACTCGTCACCACCCCAGCGGCACACGATGTCGTTGTCGCGCACGCAGTTCTTCAGCACGCGCGCCACTTCGACCAGCAGCTTCGAGCCGATCAGATGCCCATGGGTGTCGTTGATGCTCTTGAAGTAGTCGAGATCGAGGAACGCCAACGCGAATGGCTTGTCGTTGGTCGCCTGCGCCTTGAACTCCTTGTCGAGCACGAGCTGCAGGTAGCGGCTGTTGAACAAATGCGTGAGATCGTCGAGGTAGACGAGATCTTCGACCGCGGCGAACTTGCCCAGGTTCTTGAGTGCCAGCCCCAGATGTCGCGCGAGAAACGGGGCCCCTGACACACCTGCATCCGAGATGTCGTCGCGGAAGAACAGCAGCACCGCGCCGTACATCACGTCGCCTTCGTAGACCGGCACCAGGAACGCGGTCTCGAAGCCGAGCTCCTTGACGACGATCTCCTGGCCGGTGCGCTCGATTTGTTCGACCGTCTCGCGGGTCGCCTCGAGGGTCTGCTGCTCGACCAGCTCGCGCGTCAGCTCGCCGAACCCCTGAAAACCAGAGAGCTCGAGCTTGCCCGCCTCTCGGGTGAAGACCACCACCGCATCGGCCGCACACATCGATTGGAACGCCGCGGCGGTCGCCTCGAAGAGCTTGTCGCGCTCCAGGGTGGTGGCGATGCGCTGGCCGGCCTCGAGCAGGGCGACGTGCGTGCGCAACGCCTCGTTCTCTTTGAGCAGGGTGTGCTGGGTCAGCGCCCGGGTGACCGCGTGAGCGAGCACCTCAGGCTGCACCGGCTTGATCAGATAATCCGCAGCGCCGCTCTTGATGGCCCGCACGGCCGGCTCGACCTTGTCGAGGGCGGTGATCACCAGCACCTCGACCTCAGGGTGCGTCGAGCGCACGTACTGCAGCAACGCGATGCCATCGCTCTGAGGCAGGATGAGGTCGGTCACCAACATGGCGAACCGCGTCTTCGCCAGGGCCTCTTTGGCCTCGGCGATCGAGCCCACCGCGGTGACCTCGTGACCTGCCCCCGCCAGGAAGTCGCTGTAGAGCGACCTCGCGAGCTTCTCGTCATCCACCAACAGAATCTGCGCCATGGGGAATCTGGCGAACTAGCAGACGCGTGCAGGCCGTGCGAGCGTTCGTGCTCTTCGTGAGCCGCGATGAACGCCGGTTGTGTGTGTTTTTCAGCGCCGGGGCGACCCGCTACGCGCTCGACGCGGTGCGCGTGCTCGAGGTGGCCCGGGTCAACGACGAGGGTGCGCTCCAGTTGTCTCGACACCTGCCGGTGCGCGATCTGTCGTCGCTGCTGGGGGGCGACACGGAAGCGCGGGTGGCCGCCGGCCTGGTGATGGACGTCTCGCCCACGCTCGCGCTCCGGGTCAAACAGGTCGACGGCGTGTTCGACTGCACGGGCTTGAAGCGCTGGCCGGTGCAGGGGCGGTTGGTTCCGTTGCTCGCTCCGGCCCTCGCGGGCGCGCTTGAATATGAAGGGCGGCTGGTCTTCGAGCTCGACGCCGACGGCGCGGCCCGCGGGCTCCCAAGGCAGATCAAGCCCCTCGAGCGTCATCACCGCACCGACACCACCGGCCTCGTCTTCACGGTGCAGGGAGAGCGGCTGGCACTCCCGCTTCACCACGTGGTGCAGGTGATCGAGGCCAATGCCTGCTTCAACCGCGCCCCCAACGCCGGCAGCTTTCTGGGCGTGGCGGTGCACCGCGCGCAGCTGTGCCCGGTCTTCACCGTGGGGCCGCTGGGCCTGGTGCAGCCCTTCATCGTGCTTTTTGAGGTCGGAGGGGACCTGCTGGGCCTCTCGGCGAGCCAGGTGGAGGGTGTGCGGTCAGGCTCATCCCTTGTGGGGGCGTCGGTCCTCGATGTCGGCCGCATGTTTTCTTGAGGGTGTTCGAGTGTTACCCCTACACTCCCTCAGTTCTTCTTCGACTTTCTCCCACTGGAACCCGCGATGCCCAAATCAGTTCTCGTCGCCGATGACTCACTCACGATTCGCAAGATCGTCGGAATGCTCTTCGCGATGGAAGACTTCACGTTGACGTCCGTCGACAACGGGCTCGACGCCATCGCCAAGACACGCGAGCTGCGGCCCGATCTCGTGATCGCCGACTGCATGATGCCCGGCAAAAATGGCTACGAGGTCTGCCAGGAGCTCAAGAGCGACCCGTCGACAGCTCACATTCCGGTGCTGCTGCTGGCCGGTAGCTTCGAGCCCTTCGACCCCGCGCGGGCGCAGGCGGTCGGCGCGAACGGGCACATTCCCAAGCCCTTCGACAGCGTCAGCTTTCTCGATCGCGTTCGCGCGTCGGTGGGCATGGCGCCGGCGGCCGCGCAGCCCAACCCGCTCTCGCACCTCGGGCCTTCCACCACGCCCCAGGCCCCGTCTGCGCCGCCCAACCCGCAGCAGATCCGCCCGCCGATGGCGCCGCCGCAGCCGCTGCAGGGTATTCAGCAGCCCCGCCCGATGCCGGGAATGCAGGGCCAGCAACCGGGTCAGCCGGGAATGCAGCCGCCGCGCCCGATGGGTGGCGTGCCCATGGGCACCCAGCCTGGAATGCCGCCGCGCCCGATGGGTGGCGTGCCGATGGGTACGCAGCCCGGAATGCCGCCGCGCCCGATGGGAATGCCGATGGGCCAGCCGGGCATGCCGCCGGGTGGAATGCCCCCGCGCCCGATGGGTGTGCCGATGGGCACGCAGCCGGGAATGCCGATGCGCCCGATGGGTGTGCCGGGCATGCCGGGCACGATGCCTCCGGGGCCGGGCATGGCAAGACCTCCGATGGCGGGAACGCCGGGCATGCCGCCCGCGCCGGGAATGCCGGGTGGTTTTCCGCGCCCGCCTGGTCAAGCGCCTCTCCCCGGTGTGCCGCGCCGCGATCCGTTCGGGTTGCCGGGCCAGGCGCCTGTGCAGCAGCCTCCTCAGCGCACTGAGTCTCTGGATCTCGATTCGCACCGCTCAGCCGATGGTGGCGA
>JAYTAT010000705.1:0-1148 GCA_043737315.1 Archangium sp. | reverse complement strand
CGTTCCATCAGTCGATGCTCGACGCCGCGGCGCAGTACGGCTTTCGCTTCGATGCAGTGCAGCTGCCGCTCAACGTGATGGACGCGCATCACGACAGCTTCGAGAAGAAGATCCTTCCGGCCCTCGTGAAGGATGAGATCGCCGTGCTCGGCATGAAGCCGATGGGGTCTCCGTACATTCTCGACTCGAAGACGGTGAGCGCGGTCGACTGCCTGCGTTACGCGATGAGCCTGAAGGTGAGTGTCACCATCACCGGCATCGACTCACTCAAGGTGCTCGACCAGGCCTTCGCCGTGGCGCGGGGGTTCAAGCCGCTGTCTGCCGAGCAGCGCCTCGCGATGCTGGCGAAGACCCAGAAGGCGGCGAGCGGCGGCAAGTTCGAGCGGTACAAGACGAGCCAGACCTTCGATGGCACCACCCGGCACCCCGAGTGGCTGGGTTAGCGCAGCCCCGCTGGCACGGACGGCAGCCGGCCCGCGCGGCTGCCCTCGTACGCGCCACGCCGCAGCGCGTGAATGAACCCGCGTGGCACGAGGCCCCGTCGATCGAGGAACGGGTCGAACTCGAGGCCGGGTGGGTCGCCCGCCAGCAGCTCTCTCAACGTCACCCGGAGGAACGGCGCCCACGGACCATAAGGCCCTGCACTCGCGTCGAGCGTCAGCGTGCGTTGGAACTCGGCCTGCTGGCTCAGTAACGATCGCCGCGTCGAGGCGGACTGCGTGGGCACCCGCTCCTCGGGGTGCAGACGAAGCCACATCCACTCGATGCCCGGCGCGGAGAACGGCGAGACCGCGAAGTAGTCGTTGGCGAGGTAGTCGCTCACCTTCGTGGTGAAGGGCGCGAAAGGCATCGTCCATGGCCGGCGAATGGTGGCCATCAGCAGGTGTTGTTCAGGGCGGCCCTCCGTGTCGACGAACGCCAGTGCGCAGCCCAGCGCATCGGGCCACTGGGGTGTCTTCCACAGCGCGTTCGACAACCGAAGCAGCCCATCACCCGCGAGCCGCTCGCCGAGGTTTTTGAGTGCGGCGGGCCACGCGCTCCCCTGTGCATCGATCGCGTTCATCGTCACGCGCACCAGATCGCCACGCGGGTGAAACGTGCGCGCCCGCCGTGCGTGACTGACCGCCTTGAATACCGGGGCCGTGAGG
>JAYTAT010000704.1:0-1148 GCA_043737315.1 Archangium sp. | reverse complement strand
GTGATGTTCGCTTCGAGAAGAACCTCAATCAGCCGGTGCACCAGGTGATGACCCGAAAGCTCATCACGGCGCGCGAAGGCATCACGCAGGAAGGCGCGATCGAGCTGCTGCACAGCCACCGCATCGAGAAACTTCTGGTGGTCAATGAGGCGGGCGAGCTGCGCGGCTTGATGACCGTCAAGGATGTCGAGAAGCGGCGGGTCTACCCGAACGCAGCGAAGGACTCGAAGCAGCGGTTGATGGTCGCGGCGGCGGTCGGCGTGGGGGCAGATCGGGATGCCCGCGTCGAGGCGTTGATCAAGGCGGGGGTCGATATTCTGGTCGTCGACACGGCGCACGGTCACTCACGCGGCGTGATCGACTCGATTCGGGACCTGCGGAAGAACTTCAAGGGCTCGTGGGAGCTGGTGGCTGGCAACGTGGCGACCGGCGATGCGACGCGCGCGCTGATTGATGCGGGTGTCGACGCGGTGAAGGTCGGCATCGGGCCGGGCTCGATCTGTACGACTCGGGTGGTGGCGGGGGTCGGCGTGCCGCAGGTGACGGCCATCGATGACTGCGCTCGCGCGGCGGCGGGCAGCGGGGTGCCGATCATTGCCGACGGCGGCATCAAGTATTCGGGCGACGTGGTGAAGGCGATCGCGGCGGGCGCAAACTCGGTGATGATTGGCTCGCTGTTCGCCGGCACCGAAGAGTCACCCGGCGACACGATTTTGTACCAGGGCCGCTCGTACAAGGCGTACCGCGGCATGGGCTCACTGGGCGCGATGAAGCAGGGCTCGAAAGATCGGTATTTTCAAAGCGGCGTTCAGGACGAGAAGAAGCTCGTGCCTGAAGGGATTGAGGGCCGCGTTCCGTACAAGGGCACGGTGGGGATGAATGTGTTTCAGCTGCTCGGTGGGCTTCGCGCCGGCATGGGGTACTGCGGCGCCAGGAGCATCGAGGATCTGCAGAACAAGACGACCTTCGTTCAGATTACGTCGGCCGGGCTCAAAGAGAGCCACGTGCACGATGTGATCATCACGGAAGAGGCTCCCAACTACCGGCATGAATGAGACCGGAAATACTCACTTGTCGCGCTTGCGCTTCGTGTCCTTCACTTCGACCGTCTTCTCGGCGTTCGCAAGGCGGGTCATCAGTGAGTCCTT
>JAYTAT010000703.1:0-7935 GCA_043737315.1 Archangium sp. | reverse complement strand
ACGCGCTGCTGCGGCGCCAGGCCGCCCGCGAACACCAGCGTGGCCGCCGTTGACCACGCGGACCAACGAGAAGTTCTGTGAGCCCGGGATTACAGGCGAAGCACCTTCTTGGTGACCTGCCCCGCCTTCACCTCGACCTCGATGGCCACGTCGATCTTCGCCTGCTCGTTCGACAGCTTCAGCCGGTGTCTTCCCGCGGGCAATGCGACCTCGATCAACGGCGTGTCTCCCAGCATCCTTCCGTTCAAGGACACGTGGGTCCACGGGTCGGTGCTCAAGCTGAGCCTGCCGCGTGCCACCTCGGCTCTTTCCTTCTTCGTCAGCGTCAGCACCACCGTCAACCGGTCGCCTTCTGCGCTCGCGCTGACGGTGCGCTTCACGTTCGAGTACCCGGCCAACGAAGCCTCGACCGCGTGTTCACCCGGGCCGATCTCAAAGAGCGTCAGCGGCGCCGTACCCGCGGCCTTGCCATCGATGGTGATGATCGCGCCCGCGGGTTCTGTCTCCACCACGATGGAGGAAGATTTCTCCACCAACTTCGAGGGCGGCGCATCGATCACCTCGACCACCGTGTCGGGCATCGACGCGGGTGGTTTCTGCATCAGCACCTTCCACGACACGGCACCGGCCATCAGCACCAGCGCCAGGGTGCCCACCGCGGCGATGCCCAGCTTCAGGTTCCCGCTGCCATCGACACCCCTCTGCAAAGGCGTGCCGCTGGGCATCGAACGATCCGTGGGCGGCTTCATCACCTCGCCCACCTTCGACATGCTGACTTCACCGCGCGCGGCCTTCTCGATCAGCTGCGTGCGCTCGGCGATTCGCGCCTTGAACAGCTTGTTCATCAGCTGCCCCAGCTCGCTCGTGGTCGGCCCACCACCCACCGACTGCAGCCACGCCTCGAGAGCCACCTTGAAGTCGTGCGCGCTTTGAAAGCGGGTGGTCAGCCGCCTGTCGAGCGCCTTCATGATGATGTTCGACAGCTCGAGCGGCACGTCAGGGCTGCGTTCATGCGGCGGCTCGATGGGGTCGTCGCTGATCAGCGTCTTCAAGATGCGGATCTGATCGTCGAAGCTGAAGAGGCGGCGATGGGTGAGCATCTCCCAGAGCACCACGCCCATCGCGAACACGTCGACGCGCGCGTCGAGCTCGGAGTCGCCCTTCGCCTGCTCGGGCGCCATGTACGCGAACTTGCCCTTGAGCTGGTGGCCCTGCGTCTGGGTCGCGCGGTTGGCGGCCCGGGCGATGCCGAAGTCGACCAGCTTCACCTGGCCATCCCAGGTGAGCACGATGTTGTGCGGGCTCACGTCGCGGTGCACCACGTTGAGCGGTTTGCCGTCGATGCCCGCGCGGTGGTGGGCGTGAGAGAGCCCTTCCAGCGCGGCGATGGCGATCTTCACCGAGGCCTTCGGGTCGAGCGGCGCACCGGCTTTCGCAGCGGCGCGGGCCACCGAGACCAGGTTCTCGCCGGCGAGGTATTCCATCGCGATGTAATAGGCGCCCGCGTGTTCACCCAGGTCGAACACCTGCACGATGTTCGGGTGTGTCAGCTGCACCACGATGCGCGCTTCATCGAGGAACATCTCCACGAAGGCTTCGTCTTGCGAGAGCGATTCGATGATGCGCTTGACCACCACCAGCCGCTCGAACCCACGCAGGCCGACCTGACGCGCGAGCCAGATCTCCGCCATGCCGCCGGTGGCCAGCTTCGCGAGGAGCGTGTACGCGCCCACGACGTTTCCAGGCGCCCAACCCGGCTCGTCGTCCTGCTGATCCGTCATTTCGCGGTGCACTATGCAACACCGCCGGGCGCGCAGTCAGTCTGAAGTCAGGGCTATGGTGCGATCTGTGACGACCCTTCGCCCCTTCGGTCTTCTCTGCGCGCTGCTTCCCTCGTTGACGTTCGCCCAGGTGGAGAAGGCCGAGAAGGCCGTGCGCGACCTGGAATACCCCGAGGCGCTCAAGGCCCTCGAGGTCGCGCGCAAGCAGGTGGGCAACGACCGGGCGACCACCCTGCGCATCTACGAGTTGCAGGCGGTCACCCTGGCCACCCTTGGGCAGGACGCCAAAGCGCTCAAGGCGTTCCAGGTGGTGTTCTCGCTGGTGCCCGACTTCGAGCTGAGCGGCAACTTTCCCCCGCGCGTGACGACCGTCTTCTACGAGGCGCGGAGCTGGGTCGATCAGAACAAGCCCATCGTGGCGCGGCAGCTCCCGGCGGTGACGGGTGGGGGCCTGGTCACGCAGCTGAGGGTCGAGGTGGCCAATGATCGGCTCAAGCTGATCAAAGAGGTGCGCTTTCACCTGATCAGCGATGGCAAGACCAGCGCGGTCGATGTGCCCTTCACCTCGGGCACGGTGGTCGCGCCCGCCAGCGTGCAGCGGTTGTCGTGGTGGGCCGAGCTGTTGGGTGAAAGAAAAGCAGTGCTCAAGGAGTTGTCGTCGGCGAGCTCCCCACGCATCGAAGCCGCCGCGCCGTTGCCGATGAAGCCGAAACCAGACCTCAAGCCTCAGTCGAAACCTGAGCCGGTGGCGCAAGCAGTTCCCGAGACGACGCAGGAGCTCACCGCGTGGGAAGAACCGGCGGCGCCGATGCCGGGCAAGCGGGTGGCCTCGTTTGTCCTGATGGGCGGCGGCGTGGCCGTGGCAGGGCTGGGCATCGTCTTCGGCGCGGTCTCGAACGGCACCAAGTTGAAAGTCACCGGCGCTGCGACCGATTCGAGTGGCCGGGTGATCGGGCTGACCCAGAAAGACGCGCTGGTGCTCGACGCGCAGCAGCGCTCGGAAGCGAGCCTCGCGAACGTGTTCATCATCTCGGGGGCGGCCCTGGCGGCGGGCGGCGTCACGTTGTTCATCTTGAGTCTGAATGACACGAAGGTGGCGCTGGTGCCTGCGGCCGGGGGCGTGCGGGTGGTCGGGAGTTTCTGATCAGAAATCCAGTGCACGCTTTTGAAGCCTGCGGGGCGGGGGAGATCATCCAGGGAGCGTCGACCTTACCCATGCGGCTCGAACGCCATCGGGGTACACCACCCCAATGCCGCCCTTCTCTGCAGTAAAAGTGTTCAGCGCGACCATGGCCCGTGAGCGAGATGTGCTCGGCGAACGCATCACCGAATGGCTGCGTGCTCACCCAGAGCTGCAGCTGGTCGACAGGGTGCTGACCCAGAGCAGCGACGACGAGTACCACTGCTTCACCGTCACGCTGTTCCTGACCGGCAATCCCGAGCCGTATCTCGCCGAGGTGCCGCCGCAGTTTCGTTCAGTGGTGCCGCGGCCCAGTCGCTGAGCTTATCAACGCAAAGCCCTCTGTTCCCTTTCAGCTGCTGCCGGATGACGAAGTCACTGGCGGTGGCCTGGGAACGAGGAGCCGAAACCCGCTCGATGACGATCGCGGCCGAGCTTCGTGCAGGGCCCCATCACGATGCCAGATCGACACTCATAGACTCCCCGCCGCCGCGAGCGCATGGTGCGCGTCCACCAATCAGGGGGCGTTCATGTACGCAGTCGCAGGGGTTTCAGGTCGTACGGGCGCAGCAACCGCGAACGCATTGCTCAAGCAGGGCCAGAAGGTCCGCGTCATCGTTCGCAACGAAGCGCAAGCCGAGCCGTGGTCGCACAAGCACGTGGAGATCGCGATCGCCGATCTCACCGACCCGGTCGCGTTGGCTGCCGCGCTCAAGGGCACCAACGGCGCGTTCTTGCTTCTGCCGCCCAACCCCGCGGCCACCGATTACCTGGCTGACCGCGCCGCCTTCCTCGAGAAGATGATTGTCGGCGTGAAGAAGTCGGGCCTCAAGAAGCTCCTCTTCCTCTCTTCCATCGGGGCGCAGCACCCGGCCGGCACCGGCCCCGTGGTCGCGCTTCACCGCGCTGAGAAAGCGCTCGCCGGCATCGTGCCTTCGGTCACCTTCCTGCGGCCCGGCTACTTTCTGGAGAACTGGGCCAACTCGCTGATGCACGCCATCGATACGGGTGAGCTGCTGCACTTCGGCACCGTGCACGTGAAGTTCCCCCAGGTGGGCACCTTCGACATCGGCGTCGCTGCCGCAAACGCGCTGGTCGAGACCGTCACCGGCACGCGTCACCTGGAACTGGGCGGCAAGGAAAACTGGTCGGTGGAAGACGTCGGGGTGGCGCTCACCTCGCTGCTCAACCAGCCCATCAAGCCCGTGGGTCTTCCGGTGGAGTCGGCGAAAGACATGCTCGAGAAGATGGGCATGTTGCCCGGTCAGGCCGCGCTCTACGCCGAGATGTACCAGGGCCTCGCGCGCGGGCTGCTCTCGTTCGCGCACCCGCACGGGTTCCTGCGCGGGACCACGCCGTTGTTCGACACGTTGAAGACGCTGGTCTGACCCTTCTTTCCCTGACCCTCTGAAAGGGGGGCAGGTGAGGGTGAGCCCCTCACCCCGCTGGCGCAGGGCGAGGGAGCCCGACGGTGGCCCTTAGAACTGGTTCCAGAGGTACTGGTTCGTCACTTCGTGATGGAACTGGATCTCGGGCACTTTGATCATCGTGCCCAGCGCCTTGCTGCAACGATCCGCCTGCTGCTGCTTCACCTCGGCGTACTTGCCGGCGACCGTCTCACCCAGCGCGTCCGACATCCACTTGCTGCCCTTGAACAGGCGGATCCCGTCGTAGATGTTGTCGGGCAGGAAGCGGGTGCGGCTGCGCTTGGCCTCGTCGGCGCCCGTGTCGCTGGCCGGCCCTTCGAGGGCGGTGCGCATGATGCTGTAGAACACGAGGTAGGGGTTCGCGTCGGGCGCCACGCTGCGCACTTCGATGCGGGCCGACTTCTCGTTGCCGGTGGGGATGCGCACCATCGCGCCGCGGTTGTTCGCCGACGCCTTGATCTGGTTGGGCGCTTCGAAGTGCGGGTCGAGGCGGCGGTACGCGTTCACCGACGGGTTCAAGATGAGGCAGAGATCGTCGGCGTTGTTCAGGATGCGATCGATCGCGTCCCAGCCTGCCTTCGAGAGGCCGTCGGTGCCCTTGGCGTCCCAGAAGAGGTTCTTGCCGCCCTTGTTGAACGACATGTTGGTGTGCATGCCGTTGCCGTTCACGCCCGTGACCGGCTTGGGCAGGAACGACGCGGTGCAGTCGAGGTTCGCCGCGACCTGGCGGCACAGCAGCTTGTAGAGCTGCACCTGATCAGCAATGATCAGCGCGTCGGCGTAGCTGAAGTTCATCTCGAACTGGCTGGGCGCCACTTCGGGGTGATCTTTCTCGTTCTGGAAACCCATCGCGCGCTGCACTTCGGCGGCGCCGTCGATGAAGGCGCGCAGCTTGTCGCCCGGCAACGAGTGGTAATACCCGCCGATCGACACGTACTCGAACTTGCCGGTCTCGTTGTAGTGACGCTCGGCGTCGCGGCCCTTGAAGAGAAAACCTTCGATCTCCGGCGCGACGTGAACGACCAGGCCATCCTTCTTGAACTGCTGCTCGCTGTACTGCTTGAGCATCGAACGCAGGTCTGAGGCATAAGGCTGGCCATCGCGGCCCAGCACCTCGGAGAACACCAACACCTTGCCGGGGCCGAACACATCCGCGGGCAGCCAGTAGAAGGCGCTCCAGTCGATGCCCAGGCGCAGGTCAGACTCGTGCTGCGCCGAGAACCCGCGCACCGAGCTGCCGTCGAAGGTCAGGTTGTCCTGGCTCTTGAGCAGGTACTTCTTGTCGTAATCGAGCATGTGCAACCGGCCTTCGAGGTCGGTGAAGCACACGGTGACGGCTTTGATCCGCTTCTCGTCCTGCAGGTACTTCATCCGCGCTTCCTTCAACTTCTCGGGATTCTCGCGGTTGATGCGGGCCATCTTCACTTCGAGGTTCATCTCCTCGAGTTTTTCGTAGTTGATCTCGAGAAAGTCACGCAGCGGGGTATTGGTCATGACGAGCTCCTGAGGGTGGCACAGCGGGTTTGAAACCCATCTGGCACACACAGAAGCCTTCGTCGAGGCTCACGAAGCCTAAAAACGATGAGATTTAGCCAAAATCGGGGGTCCGGCCTCTGCGCGCTCCTGAGAGATGTGGAGCCCGGGGTTCACCCTCTCTTCAGCTCGTGCGCGCATGCCTGGCCAGGTAGCGCCCCACGTCGACCGGGGCCACCGCGGCCGCGCCGAGCACACCGCCCATCATCGCGCCGATGACGCCCACCGAGGTCATGTCGGCGCCCGCGAAGTACAAGCCGGGAATCGGTGAACGCGGCCGCAGCCAACGATTGGCGAAACGTCGCGGGGTGGGCTCGAGCCCGTAGATGGATCCCCTCGAGGGCCGCACGAAGTGTTCGGTGGAGAGCGGCGTGGAGAGCTCGACGAAATCCACCATCGGCCGGAGCTTCGGCAGGCGCGCGAGCAGCTGCTCCAGCATCGTCTTCTCGAGGGCCTTCTTGAAGGTGTCGTAGTCTTCACCGCGGCGTTTCCAGCGCAGCGCGTTCCACTTCGCGAACTCTTCGTACTTCACGAAGGTGACCACCTCGGCGGTGTGTTTCGCGTTGGGGTTGTTGGCGAGCTTTGGATCTTTGAGCGAGGGGAAGCTCACGTAGAGCACCGGGCAGTTCCCGGGCTCGACGCCGGGCTCGATTGGCCAGGCATCTGAATCGTGGCTCCACGTCTCGTAGAACCATTGATTGGCCGAGGTCGCGCCTGCTTCGCGAATGTCGCCCTTGAAGCCGATGTACAGACACACGTGCGCAGGCGCAGGCGCCAGAGAAGCGACGGAGTCGGCCCATGCCGAGAATCGAATGGAAGCCGGCAACATGCGCTCGACGGTCGGCGCCACGCCCGCGGCGCTCACCACCGAATCAGCGTGAATCTCTTCGCCCGACTTGAGGCGCACGCCCACCGCGCGGCCGCGTTTGATCAACACGTCCTTCACGTCGGCGACGATGCGGGTCCACCCGCCGCCCTTGGCCACCGTGTCGAGCAGCGTCTTGGCCAGCTGCGCCGAACCACCCACGGGGTAGTGGCCCCCCCACAAGAAGTGCTTCACGACCAGCGCATGCATCGCGAAGGCAGAGCGGCTGGGCGGCGAGCCGTAGTACCCCCACTGCGCCGTCAGCAGCGCGCGTAGCTTCTCGTCTTTGGTCAGCTCGGCCACCACGTCGGCGGTGGTGCGCTCGAGGTAGGGCTTCACGCCGCGGGAGAGCACATCCGAGATGAAGTCGGCCGAGCGCGGCAACATGCGCCCCAGCAGGAAACCCTGCATGTCTTTGGAGACCGAGTTGGCGAGCTTCAAGTACCGCTCGATGCCGATCACCTCGTTGGGGAACGCGGCGATCAGGTTCGCCTTGAACTGCGAGGGGTTGTCGGGGAAGTCGATGCGAAAGCCGTCGGGGAAGTGGAACTGATCATACGACTTGCCCAGGGTGGTCCACTGCAGCGCGCCGTCGGTCAACGCGTGAAGCAACCGCCCCGGCATGCTGCGCGTGGTCACCTCGCCGACCGCGTGCACGCCGACGTCCCACGTGTAGCCCTTGCGTGAGAACGCGTGCGTGAAGCCGCCGGGCACGTAGTGCTGCTCGAGCACCAGCACGCGCTTTCCGGTCTTGGCCAGCAAAGCAGCGCACACCATGCCGCCCATGCCCGAGCCGATCACGAGGACATCGAACGGCCCAGACGGACTCTCTCGACTCCACGGCTTGTCTTGCATGTGCGGCGTTCTACAGAAGTCGTGAGGGCGCGCGCATACCCAGAAAAAACAACGGCGCTCACGGATCACGGGTGCTGCCCGGTGCACCTTTCACCCCGTTCGAGAGTGAGGCCCCCTCGAAAGTGGCAGCGCATCGAGCACCTCGGCGAGCCGCTCGATGCGAAGCGGCTTGGACAGCACGCCGGTCATTCCCGCTTCGAGACATCGCGCGCGGTCTTCGTTCGTCACCGCCGCGGTCAACGCAAAGATGGGCGTCGGATCACCCCGCTCGCGCAGAGCCCGGGTGGCCTCATA
>JAYTAT010000702.1:0-7946 GCA_043737315.1 Archangium sp. | reverse complement strand
CCCCCAGCACCGAGTACGTCTGCGCACTTCTGAGCGCGAGCAGGGCGGTGGTGAAGGTCCAGCTGTGGCTCGCTTCCAGGGCGACCCCACCTGCGCTCGTTGCCCCCGTGGTGATGGTCGCGGTGTAGATGAGGTCGGTCTGCAGCGGCACACCGGGAGCGAAGGTCGCGAGGTTCGTCGCCTCATCAAAAGAGACACCGCCGTCGATGCGATGCACGCCCTGCATCAGCTTGAACGAGAGGGCAGAGATCGTCGAGGCGTCCATCGCTTGACTGAAGGTCGCGGTGGGCCTCACTTCGATGGGCACGTTCGTCCGCGGCGGGAGCGGCGTCGTCGCGAGCACCGTCGGCGCGAGACCCGCATCGAACCCCGCATCCATTCCGGCGTCTTGCCCGGCATCGGTTCCCGCATCACGGCCGGCGTCACCTGGGCCTGCGTCAGCGACGTCGCCCGCATCCACCGCGGCGTCAGAGACCTCGGCGGCCGTCACGCAGAACGACAGGTTCAGATCGCACCTGCCACCCGGCCCACCACATTCAGAGTCATCCGTGCACGGCGTCGGCCTGAAACAGCCCGCCAGCAGCAGCACCGCCACCACCATGACGTGCTTCAAGGCAACCGCCCCGTCATCATCACGGCTGCGCCGCCGTTGGTGGGAACCACCGTCGTCACCGTCTCGACGGGGCCCAGGAGAATCAGCCCCGCGCCGAGCATCGCCAGGCCCGCGCCGGCCGCGAGCAGGGTGACACCCACGGCCTGCGAGCGCTCAATGCCAGCGACCTTGCCGGCATCTTCGTTGAACACGCGCTGCACCCCCTGGCTGGTATCGGTGCGCACCTCGCCTGCCGTTGCGAAAAAGCCGATACCGACACCCGCGCTCGCCGCACCCGCGACGATGCCGGCCACGCCGACACCGAGCCAGGGCCTGCGGGTGGACGAGACCGTCATGGGCTCGGCCCGCACTTCCAACACGGGCTCGAGGGCCCTGACGGGGGAAAGCCCCGCGACATCGAGCTCGGTGAGCAGTTGTTTGATCGCGACCTGGGCCGTGACCTTGAAGCGAGCGCTCGCGCCGGGAATCTTCACCGTCATGGGGCCACGCACGGCCCGGCCGTCATCACGCACCACCCGCCCGCTCGCCACGACATTGCCGTCGAGATCGAAGTCGACCTGGCCGTAGAACGCATAGAGGCTGCCCGCCAGCTTGCTCAGCTGCGCCAGACACGCGTCCTCACGATTGCAGTCTTCCCGCTGCAACTCGGCGAGCGCGGTCGTCAATCGGGCGCTCCCCGGCACCGTCACCTCTGCAGTGCGCAGCATCATCGGCAACAGCTTCTGCAGCTCTTCCCGGTCGAGCCTGGTGCAGTCGTCAGAGGTCCTGATGATCTCCAAAGGGAAAGGCGCCAGCTCAGGCAGCGCATTCTGCGCGGTGGCCACGCTCGCGCCGAGCATCATTCCAAGCAGCATTGAACGACTCATCGTCGGGTCACCTTTTCCTTGAGCGTCTCGAGCTGCAGCCCCACGACCCGGCACTCGGGCTCGCTGGTCGCACCTTCAATCGCTGCGCTCAGCGGACCTTCTCGATCAGCAGCCCACAGCGTGATCTCGGGGCTCGACTTTGCCGCACGCGTCATCAGCTCGTTGAGATCTGCCCGGGCGCGCTTCTTCCAATCGGCGTCGGGCGCGCAGGCGGGCGCGGTCACAGCAGCCACAGCGACGGGTCCGGCCACCCGCTTCTTCGCCCTCGGAATCCCGGTGAGGCCTGCGAGCTCCTCGAGCGGCTCGTCGACGGGCAGCACCGGCTCGACCTCGGCGGCGATCGGAGCGACAGGAGCGACAGGAGCGACGGCACTCTTTTGCGGCACCGCGATCTCGACGACCGGCTCAGCGCGGCCCGACCACCAGGCAGCACCCAGCAAGGTCACCAGCAACACCATCGCCCCGGTGAGCAACCCCGACGCGGTGCGCTTCTTCGGCAGCAGCGGGTTGGGCCGTGCCTGCGTCGCCTCCTGCTGCAGGCTGCGCTGAACCCGGCTCAGGCGCGTCTTGGCCGTCTCTGCGCTCGAGGGCCGATCAGCGGGGCGCTTCTTGAGCAGATCAGAGACGATCTCGCTGAGCTCCTCAGGGAACCGCAACCCCGCCGCCGCCTCCTGCAGGGTGGGCGGTGCCTGGTGAACGTGCTGCTTCATCAGCGCGAGCACCTGCTGATCGTCAGGCAGGTTGGGGTCGGCCTTGAAAGGCAGCGAGCCGGTGAGCATGCGGAAGAGCAACACGCCGAGCGAATACAGATCGCTCTGGCTGCTGGCCGCCTGACCACAGGCCTGCTCGGGCGCGATGTAATCGGGCGTGCCGGCGATGCTCGTGTCTTCGACCGGGCCGACCTGAAGGCCGAGCACGGCCGGCCGTTGTTTGGCGAGACCGAAGTCGAGCAACTTCACCATCTCGCGGCCCCCCGAGACCTTCTCCAGAAAAACGTTCGAGGGCTTGAGATCGCGGTGGATCACGCCGACCGAGTGGGCCGCCCAGAGCGCATCGAGGATCTCGTCAGAGATGCGCAGCGCCCGCTCGGGGTCCAGCCGGCCCTCGTCGAGGAGCTCTCGTTCGAGCGTCTTCCCGAGCAGAAACTCCATCACCATGTACTGGCGGCCGCCGCTCATGGGCCCGAAGTCGATGATGTCGATGATCGAGGGGTGCTTGAGGCTCGCGAGCGTCTGCGCTTCGCGCGCGAAGTTACGCGCCGAAGTGGCGTCAGCGGCGATCTCGGGTCGAAGCACCTTGATGGCAAAGTGGCGCTTCAGCGTGGGGTGGCGCGCGCGGTACACCAGCCCCATGGCCCCCTCACCCAGGGCCTCTTCGACGATGTACCCACCCACGTTCTGGCCGATGAGCGGGTCTGCGACCAGAGGGAGCGGCGACATGGAGACACTCTGAGTAGCAGCATTGCGGACCGCGAAGTTTGAGCGACGCAACGCGGTCAACACGCATCCGGGTGGGCCCTTTGAACACCTTTGGGCTTCCTACGGCTCTCGCAGGCGACGCACTGACGTCGATCAAAGACAAAGGTGAGATGAACACCTCTTTCCTCAACGAGGTACGCAGCGAGTTGAGCGCGCGCTTGGCGGGCCCTGGCAGCCCGGCCCTCATGATTCGAGCAGCGACTTCAGTCGTTCGTCGATGTCTTCGAGCGCGCGATCGACGACGGCATTCTCTGCCTGAGCCTCGAGTGCGCCGAGCCCTGCTTCGGCCGTCCGATCCCGCAGCCGTCGCTCACGACGTGCCAATGCCGGTGAAAGGCCCTGCGTACCGAACGTGCGCCGGAGCATCTCGGCGAGGTCGGCGCCGTAACCGCGCAGATCGCTCTTCGTGTCGGCATCGAGCGCGGGAAGCAGCCCTTCCGCCAGCTCCCACGCCACGCGCACGTGCACCGCTTCGTCTTTGAGCGTCTCTGCCAACACCGCACGCACCACGGGGTGTCGGGTCTGCGCGTGACGCGCGCGGATCAACGCCAGCGACACGGTCTCTGAGAAGCAGCCATTCGCGAGCGCCCACACATGCACGGGCACATCAGAGGGCGTGGCCAACCCCCGGGGCGCGTAAGCGAGCCCTTCGGGGATCTCGTCGACATAGCCGCCCAGCTTCTGAGCAAGCTCACGGCTCAGCAGCGCGTGACGGACCTCGTCATCGGCGATCGAGGTGTACGCCCCCAGCGTGTCCAGAGGGGCGCCCTCGCGAACCAGGGCGAGCACCACCTGCGAGACCGCCGGTACAGCCGCAAACTCGCTCCAGGTGCGCTCTGACCAGAAGCGTCTGGCGGCATCGCTCTTCGGAACCGCGCCGGCAGGCAGCTCGAACAGCGCCGAACGAAGCCGGGCCGCTCGAGCGCTGCGCAGCTTTTTCCACGTGCCACCCGGGGCTGCGTTTGCCCCGGCTCGTTTAGAGGCCACGGTCCTTCACTTCTTCTTGCCGCCCCAGAGCGCATCCACATCGCCCGAAGGCGCAACCTGATGACGGCCCTCGCCGTTCTTCACCACCGGCAACGCACCGTCATCGAAGTCACCTTCTGCTTCGCCCACGACGCCGAATTGGCCGAGCAGTGAATCAACCTCGGCCTTCACCTCGGCGTCGGTCTTGAGCGTCTTCTTCCCCGCCATTGGAAAGACTCAGCCCACCGGGTGAATCGGGCGCGCCTGACCCGAGACGAACTTGAGCTCGACGCCGAGCTGCTTGGCGAGCTTGTTGAGCTCAACGGCGCCGTCACGGGTGAGCGCGACCGTGCCCTTCGACATCGAGTTGGTGCTGGAGCGCGCGTGGATCTCTTTGAGCACCCGCTTCTGCGTCGCAGGCTCATAGTTCGCCACGATCGACTTGCTGAGCTTGACCGCTTCGGCCTTGCCGAACTTGTACTGCTGCCCGAAGAGCGGCGCCGCGTGGCCAGGCAACGTGCGCCCGTACGAGCGGTAGTCGTTCGACTCCGCGTTGATCTTCTTGTTCGAAAGCAGGGTCTCAACGCGCTTCGTGGTGCGAATGGCCATGGTGTGGGTTCCTTCGGGTTGGGTGAGCGCAGCCTACTCTTCGGGGTCGGGGATCAGCTCTTCGCCGAGCTCCTCGACGTTTTCTTCGATGCCGTCATCACCTGCATCGCCGGGCTCGCGGGGCACCGTGCTCTTCCCGCTACCGCCGCCCTCCTTCGAGACCACGTACCACTGGCGGCCCTGCTGAATGCGCTGGCACAGACCTTCTTTCTCCATCGCCTCCAGCATGCGGCTGAAGGTGGAGAAGCCGAACTCGCGCTCGTCGAAGTCGGGCTCTTTGCGAACGATGGTCTCCTTGATGAACGAGGGGTTGATCGGCCCCGTCGCGCGGCTGAGCAGGCTGGCCACCACTTCGCGGGCGATCTGCGGAATTTCGCGCTTCTTGCTGCCGCCGGTGCTGGCCCCGCCTTCGGTCTTCGGCTTGCTCTCGGGGCGGCGCTCGCTGCGGCCCTCTTCGCGGTGCTCTTCACGACCCCGCCGGCCGCCACCTTCGGTCTTGAGGTAGAGGAACTCGTCACACGCCTTGACGAAGACCGGGCTGGTCGACTGCTTCACGCCGATGCCGATGACGTACTTGTCGTTCTCACGCAGCTTGCTGGCGAGCGGCACGAAGTCGGAGTCGCCCGACGCGATCACGAAGGTGTCGATGTGCTCACGCGCGTAGCAGAGCTCGAGCGCGTCGATGACCAGGCGCATGTCTGCGCTGTTCTTGCCGGCGCGGGTGGAGGGCGGCACTTCGACCAGCTCGACGCCGAACTCGTGCAGGTGGGTCTTTGCTTCCTTGAA
The DNA here is from genome assembly GCA_043737315.1 of Archangium sp. GTDB lineage: Bacteria > Myxococcota > Myxococcia > Myxococcales > Myxococcaceae > Archangium_A. Next base: position 2,628 of record JAYTAT010000702.1, on the reverse strand, counting down.
GCGCGACCAGTCGCAGTACGCGCGGCGGAAGATGACCTTCCCCTTCTCGAGCAGGCGATCGAGCGAGGGCTGGAGGTCGAAGCTCGAGGGCGTGATGCCCGTGTTGGTGACGAGGTTTTCGAAGTCGATGAACAGCGCGATGCGCCGGGGGGCCGTGTCAGACATGAAAGAAGCTTGTTTCACGTTTTCCAGCCCGCCCTGAGACTTTCTGGTTCTCACTTTGGGGGTCCCTAACACACCTTCTGGTCGCTCCTCTTCTTCCGAAGTCCGCGGCCATTCACACGCCGTGGGGCCACCGATCGTGTTGAACGCCGTTGGCTCGGCCCAGGGTTTGGGAGAGGGCTTGAGCGGCGCGGGCGGTTCGCACAGTGTCCGCGCCCATGACTGCTCACGCGCCCGGAAGCATCAACCCTGCCGATCTGAAGGCCCTCGAGCCAGTGAAGTCTTCCTCTGTCGACGAAGTGCGAGCCGCCGTCGCGACCGCTCGAGCCGCGCAAGCAAACTGGGTCGCACTGCCCCTCGCCACCCGAGCCGACGCGATGCGAGCCCTTGGCCAGGCCGTGCTCGCCAAAGCCGATGAGCTCGCGAAGGTGATGTCGATGGAGACCGGCCGCTCCGTGGTCGAGTGCAAGGCCAGTGAGCTGACCTCGCTGGTGCCGTACATCGAGACCGCGATCGTCGTGGCAAAGGAGGCTCTGGCGCCCTCGAAAGTGCGGCTGTCGATGCTCGACTTCCCCGGCAAGAAGGGCGTCACCGAAGCCGTGCCCCGCGGCGTCATCGGCATCATCGCGCCGTGGAACTACCCGCTGGGCAACTTCTGGAAGTCGCTCTTCCCCGCCCTGCTCTCGGGCAACGGCGTGGTGCTCAAGCCCTCCGAACACACGCCGCGCACGGGTGCGTTTCTGGCTGGGCTGTGCGCCGAGGTGATGCCGAAGGGACTGGTTGGACTGGTGCAGGGGGCGGGTGAAGTGGGCCAGGCGCTGGTTGATACCGCTGATGCGATCGTCTTCACGGGTTCGGTGCCGTCTGGCAAGCGGGTCGCAGCGCGCGCGGCAGAACGGCTGATTCCCACCTCGCTCGAGCTTGGCGGAAAGGATGCCGCTTTGGTGCTGGCCGACTGTGACCTCGAGCGCACGGCCATCGGCGTCGCGCAGTGGGCGATGCACAACTGCGGTCAGAACTGCGCGGCCATCGAGCGCGTGTACGTGGAAGAAGCCATCGCGGATCGGTTCGTCGCGACGCTGAGCAAGGTGGTCTCGAAGCTCCGCGTGTCGACCGGTGACAACGAGAGCGATCTCGGCCCGCTGCAGAACGCGGCGCAACTGGCGATCGTCGAGAAGCACGTGGATCAGGCCAAGGCGAAGGGCGCGAAGGTGACCGCTGGCGGCGCACGGGTTGGACCTGGTCTCGGGTTTCAGGCGACGGTGCTCGATCACTGCACCGACGAGATGGACGTCGTGCGCGATGAGACGTTCGGGCCGGTGATCGCCGTGGTGCGCGTGAAGGATGCGGAGGATGGGCTCAAGCGCGCCAATGATTCACGGTACGGATTGAACGGTTCGGTGTGGACCACGAATCTCGAGCGCGGCGCGGCGCTGGTGCGTCGCATGGAGGTCGGCGTGGGGTACGTGAACAACCACGGCTTCGCGGGGATTCTGGCAGATGTGCCGTGGACTGGCGTGAAGGAGACGGGCCCGGGTGTTGCCGCGAGCGCGCACAGCTATGGCGTGTTCACGCGGCCTCGCACGGTGATCGTCGATTCCGGTAAGCAGCCCGATGCGTGGTGGATCCCGGCCAATGCGGAGCTCACTGAGTTCGTCGATGCGTTGATCGCGCGTGGTCGGGGCGGCGGTCTGGGCGTTCTGATCAAGCTGGGCGGTCTGGTGAAGAAGCGCGCCGCCGCGATCCGCGAACTGGCTCGGTAGCTGCGCGTCGCAGTGGCTTGCCTGCGGGAACGCATGGGTTCGGGCTCTGCATCGAGGTCGCGCCGGGCGGGCCTCTCTGCTTCGGGCGAAGATCCTCAGTTGTTACAGAACTGACAATCGACGAAGAAATTTTTGACTGACCGCACTGCGATACGCGGGCGGCGACATCGATTGCTAAATCCGTAACAGTCACATGAACATCTGCGCCGGAAGTCGAGAGGCCTGCTTGCGAAGGGCAACGCCCCAATCACCGTCGGCACCACGCGCCTCAAGGCAGATCGGTCTCGAACAACTCAGCGAAGATCACCTGACAGGCGTGCTCGAACAGCCGGCCTGACGCGATCAGCCCGCCGCAGTGAGACGGCTCGCGCGCGAAGGTGAAGCTGACGCACTTGCTCAGCACGGATGACCAGAACTCGGCACTGCCCCGCGGCTTCATGAAGTCGCGGATCAGCTCGAGTGACCACGGCACCACCGTCGTCGGATCCGCGTCACTCGGCGTGGTGAAGCAGTCGAGATCCACATCGAGGATGATCGACCTCGACCGTTCGATCGCCGCGTGCGCTCGTTTTCCTTCGGGCGTCGCATGCGCAGTACCCCACTCGGCGGTGATCAAATCGAGCGTCGAGGCCGAGATGATTTCGTGCCCGCGCCAATCGGTCGTCACCGCACCCACCGGCTTCGCCCTCGCCACGATGATCGC
>JAYTAT010000701.1:0-3228 GCA_043737315.1 Archangium sp. | reverse complement strand
GTGCAGTGGGAGGCGGGAGGAGCAGCGAGGGCGCCTCAAGGCGAGGGCCGACCTCGACGGCAGACGCATGGGAATGACGCCGATCATCTTTCCCATCGACCGGCGCAAACACTCCGTTCGGGTCGAGGCGCCCGCAACGCCCTTTTGAGCCCTCGTCAGAGCACCTGGCGCAGCTCATCGAGATCGGCGGCCGTGAGTTCGGGCGCATTCTTCTTCACCTTCTCGAACAGCTCGGCATCGCAGGTGTGCTCCTTCGCGCAGCTCGAGTGCAGATACCCGGGCCCCTTGCGAACGAAGCTCCCGGTATCCACCTCGCGCTCCACCGCCACGCGCAGTGAGCCCTTCTCGATCAATTCATCACACTGCATGCATTTGCTGCGGCCGGTCGATGCACGCTCGGCAAACGGAAAAGGCCGCTCGCCTGCGGGCGTTTTGCTTTTGGCGTTGTTCAGCAGCTCGTCGAGCGCCGCACGATCCGGCACGTTGCCCACGAAGTTCGCCAGCGCTCCCTTCACCAGCAGCGGCTTCTGGGTCGCAGCGCAGGTGAGGTGGTGCCAGAAGTAGCTCACCTCGCCCTCGTTGAACTGATTGGGCGTCTCTTCCCCGAACCGCAACACGCCCTTGTCGATCTTCTGCTTGCAGGTGCGGCAGGTGGCGCGAGCAGACTTCGATTCTTCGATGACGTTGGCCATGCGCGGAATCTGCCCCCAAGCCCTGGCTGAGCCAATCCAGAACCTCAGGGTCTGATATCTGCGAACACTGATGACGGCGTGGGCTGCAGTGCATCTGTTGGCAGCAGCCTCGGGCCTGATGGTCATCGCGCTGGCGCTCTCGCGGGGTGAACGCAGCCCGCTGCGAAGGCCCCTGGCCTTGCTGGCCGCCAGCCAGTTCACCTGGAACGCGGCGTCGGTCGGATCCGAGGTGACGCAGGTGCACACCTACGCGCTGCTCGGCGCGATCGCAGCCCCGCTCTTCACCCCGCTCGCGCTGCACTTCGTGCTCACGTTCCTGGGCCGCAGGCGTCAGCTTCGCCTGTCATTGCTCGCCACCTACGTGGTCTTTCTCTCGCAATCGGTGGCGGTGCTCTTCGAGCTCATCGTGCCGGGCACGCAGATACCGGGCGGCGTGGGCACCTTCGCGCTGGTGCTGCTGAGCACCAGTCTTCCGGTCGCTGTGTACGCCATCGTCCTGGTCGCGAGGCATCTGCGGCAGGCGGCCTCCGAGCTCGAGCGGCTGCGTTCACGCATTCTTCTGCTCGCGGTGGTGGTGGTGCCGCTGCTGCTGACCACCGATCTTCTGGCCGACCTCGGCTGGCCCGTGCCGCGAATGGCCACGCTGGGCGCCTTCAGCTTCAACCTGATGCTGGCGCGGCTGACCCTGGGCCTGGGGCTGTTCACCGGGGTCACCCGGCCTTCAGTCGCGCTTGGTCAGGCGGTCGTGCTCGGGCTGTTCTTCGCGGTGAGCTACCTCGCCATCTTCAACGCCTTCAGTGGACAACAAGGCGCGTTGATCATCGCCTTCACCGCCTTGTCCCTGGTGCTCTCGGTGGTGGGCTGGCTGCTGCTGACCAACAGCAGCGCCGCGCGCGCAGGTCTCGAACGGTTCGCCACCATGGGCCGTTTTTCCGCGCAGATGGCGCATGACCTGAAGAACCCGTTGGCCGCCGCAAAAGGCGCCGCCGAGTACCTCACCGAAGAGCTCCGCCGCAGTGGCGATGCGCCCAATCAAGACTTCGCGAAGCTGGTGGTCGCGCAGCTCGATCGCCTCAACACCGTCATCGATAGGTACCAGCGGCTCTCGAAGCTCGAGCCACAGTTCAGCTCGCTCGACGCAAACGCGCTGGTCACCAGCGTGCTCTGCCTGCAGCAATTCGCGGCCGACAGCCCGGTGACCATCGATCGCAAGCTCGCGACGCCGCCGCCGCGTTTTTTGGGCGATGCCGATCTGCTCGCCTCGGCGCTGGAGAACCTCATGAAGAACGGCATGGAGGCGATGCCCAGCGGCGGCACGCTGACCGTCTCTACCGCGCTCACGCAGGACGATGAGCCCCGCGTGGTGCTCTCGGTGCAAGACACCGGCGCCGGCTTCGATGCACGCGCGAAGGAGCAGGCCTTCGAGCTCTTCTTCACCACCAAGGCGACCGGCTCAGGCCTGGGTCTTGCGTTCGTGCGCCAGGTCGCGCGCGCGCATGGGGGTGACGCCGCCCTGACTTCCCGCGAAGGTGCGGGCACGACTGTTTCTGTGACGCTTCCTCTGACTCAGGTGACGACGCATGAGTGACGCTGCTGCGGTGCTGGTGGTGGATGACGACGAAGCCGTGGGCAAGGTGCTCGCGGCGTTGCTCTCGCAAGATGGTCACCGCGCGACCTGGGTGGGCTCTGCAGAAGCGGCGCTGGCGACGCTGGAAAAGAAGGCCTACGACGCCGTCATCTCTGACGTGCGCATGCCCGGGCTGTCGGGGCTCGAGCTGCTCAAGCTGGTACGCGTGAAGTGGCCCGAGCTGCCGGTGGTGCTGCTCACCGCGCACGGCACCGTGCCGATGGCGGTCGAGGCGATGCGCGATGGCGCGGCCGACTTCATGCTCAAGCCCTTCGACCGCGAAGAGGTGTTGTTCGTGGTGAAGAAGGCGCTCTTTGGGAGCGCGGGTGAACGCGCGGCGCCCCCCCGGCAGAGCCGCACGAAGGTGGAGAGCACCGACGGCATGGTGGGCACTTCGCCCCCACTCGAAGAAGCGCGCGCGCTCATTCGCCAGGCAGCGCCCAGCACGGCGACGGTGTTGATTCTGGGAGAAACCGGCACCGGCAAAGAGCTCGCTGCACGCGCGCTGCACTCGTTGTCTTCACGCAAGGCAAAACCCTTCGTGCGGCTCAACTGCGGGGCGCTGCCCGAGAACCTCTTCGAGTCTGAGCTGTTCGGCTACGAGAAGGGCGCATTCACGGGCGCAGTCAATCGCAAGCCCGGGCGCGTCGAGCTGGCTGAAGGCGGCACGCTGTTCCTCGATGAGGTGGGCGAGCTGAGCCAGGCCTCGCAGGTCAAGCTGCTGCGCTTGATTCAAGAGAAGGAGTTCGAGCGGCTGGGCGGCATCGAGACGTTGAAGGCCGACGTGCGCATCGTGGCAGCCACGCATCGTTCGTTGCCTGAGATGGTGAAGGCGAACACGTTTCGGGAAGATTTGTATTACCGGCTCAACGTGGTGCCGATCTCGATGCCGCCGCTGCGTTCGCGGCC
>JAYTAT010000700.1:0-3228 GCA_043737315.1 Archangium sp. | reverse complement strand
ACGAATCAGTTTCTTGACTCCATCAATTCACTCCGAAACAAGGGCTCACCCATGATCAAAAAAACATTGTCTCTCGCTGCGCTCGCGCTCGCCGGTTGCGCCACCGTTCAACTTCCTGCCGACCGCCTCCAGGGTGCCGAGGCGAGCATTCGCAGCGCCGAAGAGCTGGGCGCCGCGAACGTTCCCGCGGCCCGGCTGCACCTGCAGCTGGCCAAGGACGAGACGCTGGCGGCCAAGAAGCTCGCCTCCGGTGGTGATGCGCGCGCAGAGCTGGTGCTCGCCCGCGCAGAGGCCGATGCAGAGCTCGCCCTGGGCCTCGCGCGCCAGGTTTCGGTGCACGGCGAAGCGCTCCGCGCCGAAGAAGACCTCAAGGCTGTGCGCGCTCGCCCCAACAACTAAAGTTCTCCTCACTCTCCTTTCGAAAGCTCAAACACCATGAACAAGACGCTCTTTGCTTCTCTCGCGCTCTCCGGCCTCATCACCGGCTGCGCCACCGCTGCCCCCAGCCTGTTGGTCGACGCCCGCAATTCGTATGAGACGGCCGCCAAGGGGCCCGCCGGCAAGCTCAGCCCCACCGAGCTGTACGACGCCAAGAAGGTGCTCGACAAAGCCAACCTCGAGTTCGAGGCACGTGGTGACACCCTCGAGTGCCGTGACCTCGCGTACGTCGCACAGCGCAAGGTGCAGCTGGCCGACGTGAAGGCGAGCACCGAGCAGGATCGCCAGTCGATCGCCGCGGCCTCCAAGGCGGGCGTGGTGGCGCGCGATGACCAGGCGGCCTCGAGCCAGGCCGCCCTCAACTCGACCCGGCAGCAGCTCACCAACGAACGCCGCGACAACGTGGCGACCACCAAAGACTTGCTGGCGGCCAACGACGCCAAAGGCAAGGAACTGGCGTCGACCACGGCTCAGCTCGAAGCCGAGAAGCTCGCGCGGCAGTCGGCCGAAGCGAAGCTTGCGGGTGCGATGAAGGACCTCGCGACCATCGCGGCGGTCAAAGAAGAAGCGCGCGGCGTGGTCATCACGCTGTCGGGCTCGGTCTTGTTCGCGTCGGGCAAGTACGCGCTGCTGAACACCGCGATGACCAAGCTCGACCAGGTCGCCGAGGCTCTCAAGGCGCAGGACGCCTCCAAGAGGATGGTCGTCGAAGGCCACACCGACACCATGGGCTCGGATTCCACCAACCAGCCGCTCTCGCTCAACCGGGCGAACGCGGTGCGCAGCTACCTCGTTTCGCGTGGTGTGGCGGCTGAGAAGATCTCGGCCATCGGCATGGGCTCGAAGGTGGCCGTGGCCGACAACAACACGGCCGAGAACCGCGCGAACAATCGCCGGGTCGAGATCGTCATCGGCACCACCGCCGCCGCCCGCTGAATTTCAGCGAGCAGAAACAGCAGCCGCCGTGCCCCTCACTTCGGTGAGCGGGCGCGGCGGTTTTTCTTTGCTCTCGCAGGGCCGACGGCAGCGCCGCTCTCGAGCCCCACGCGAAACTGCAGCTGGTAGCTGCTGCGCGCGTTGAAGCTTTCGACCGCGGCCTTCAAGTCGACGGCCTTCTGGGCGGCGCGCACGGTGTGGGCGGCCACGGCGTCGGGCAGCCCCACGGCCGCGATCCACGCCTCACCGATGGGATCGCCGCCAGCGTCGACCTTGGTGGCCAACGATTCGAGCACGCCGGTGAGCACCTGGGCGCCCGCGCCTTCGGAGAAACGGGTGAACTCGGCCAGCTGCGAGAAGAGCATGGTCAGCTCGGCGTAGCTGCCGGTGACCACCTCGTCGCTCTTGTTCTCGAGCTTCTTCGCGGTCTTGGGAGGCAGGGTGTCCATCAGCAGGCGGGCCGAGACGTGCTTCTCGGCGAGCAGCGCCTCGTAGAGCTTGCGCGTCTCCTGGTGTAGCAGGCGCACCTCGACCAGGTTGCGCACGCGCAGCAACACCTCGGGCAGATCGAAGGGTTTGCTCACGAAGTCTCGCGCGCCCACCTGCAGGGCCTTGAGCTTGTGCTGAGGCTGCGCGGTGATGACCAGCACCGGCAGGTAGCCGCCGATCTCGATCTCCTTGAGGTTCTCCATCACCTGAAAACCATCCATGCCCGGCATCTGCAGGTCGAGCAGGATCAGATCGAAGCGGTTGACGAGGTGAAGCTCGCAGACCGCGGTGGGGTCACTGGTCGCGATGACCTGGTCGTAGCCTTCGTTCTTCAGCATCTGCTGAAGAAGCAACACGTTCGCCTCGAGGTCGTCCACGATCAGAATCTTCGCGTGGAGGATGTCTTCCGCAGTCACCATTTCAAGTCACGCTTCCCTGACTGTGCGCCGCCGCATGTTCCAGCGCCACGTTCAATGCATCCATGAATTCGTTCACCTTGATGGGCTTGGTGAGGTACCTGAAAAACCCCGCGTCCATGCCCTTCTTCACGTCGGCCACCATCGCGTTCGCGCTGATCGCCAGCACCGGAATGTGCGCGGTCGAACCGTCGGCTCGGAGAATCTCGAGGGCCTGAATGCCGCTGATGCCGGGCAGGTTGATGTCCATCAGGATGACGTCGGGGTTCTCGGCGCGCGCGAGTTCGACACCCAACGAGCCGTTGACCGCGGTGACCAGGCGCAGATCAGGCCTTCGGCTCACCAGCTGCTCCACCAGCGTCAGGTTGGCCGCGTTGTCTTCCACGTAGAGCACCGTGCGGCGCATCAAAGGGGCAGGGGCTGGGCGCACCGTCGGCACCTCGATGGTCGCCGCGGCCGCGCTCGTGGGCGCCTGAGCCGTCTTGAGCTCGAACCAGAAGGTGCTCTCTTCACCCACGATGCTGTCGACGCCGATGACGCCGCCCATCAGCTCGACCAGCAGCTTGCTCATCACCAGGCCGATGCCAGTGCCTTCTTCGCCGGTGTTCTGCTGGCCCAGGCGATTGAAGGGCTGAAAGAGCTGCTCGAGCTTCTCGGGGTTCAAGCCGAAGCCCGAGTCTTTCACGCTGATGCGGGTGCGATCGCCCATGGTGCGGCACGAGACGACGATGGATCCACCGGGCCGGTTGTACTTGATGGCGTTGGACACCAGGTTGATCAGCACCTGGCGCAAGCGCACCGGGTCGGCTCGAGCGGTGCCCGACACCGGGCCGCTCTGCAGGTCGATGTGGCGGACCAGCGCTTCGGCGGCCAGCAGGGGCAACGTGCGTTCGACGAACGGCGCCAACACCACCGCCTGCTGCGTCATGCGCAACTCGCCGGCCTGCGC
>JAYTAT010000699.1:0-3229 GCA_043737315.1 Archangium sp. | reverse complement strand
TCGCGCGCGGCGTGGAAGACGACGTGATGCCGTACCCGGAAGCACGTCGTTTTCCCCACCAGCACGCCTGAGGCTCAGACGGTCTCGGTCGGCTTCTCGGCGTGCGTGCGCCAGATGAACGACGCGACGTCGAGCAGGTCACGCGGCTTCTGGCCCGCCTCGATGAGCTTGGTCTGCGTGAGCGTCACGACCTCGTGAAACTGCGTGTAGCCGCGCGCGGTGACCGGCTGGCCGGTCTCGACCACGAGGCCCAGCGTGGCTGCCTGGCTGGCGAACGGGGTGGGCTTGACGCAGCTGAACGTCGTCGGGTTGAACAACGCACCGAACACGGTGGCGAACGGCCAGCCGACGATCTTCGCGGTGCCCTTCTTGTCCTTGAGGGCGACGCTGCTGGTGAAACGTTCGACGCGCAGGGCGTAGTCGCCTTCGCCGTGCAGCAGCTGCTTGAGGCCGACGACCGCGGCGGCGCGCGCCTTCTCATCCATCCCGATGAAGGGAATCGCACCTTCGATGGGAAAGACGATGTTGGTGCCCTTGAGCACCTTGGTGGCGCTCTCGAAGAGCTCTGCGGGGGTGGCGCTGGCGAACTTCGCGGCCGACAGCTCTTCGCGCGCAATGGCGACCGCCATGGTCTTGTTGCCGCTCTTGCTCACCACGCCGTCGACACCGCGCTCGTCCTTGGTGAACTTCTCGCCCTCGAAACCGCCGGGGAAGAGCTTCTCGAAGAAGAGGATCTGCTGAGCCAGGCTCTCGAAACGGGCCACGGCCTTCTTGGGCAGCCCGGCCTTCTTGGGCTTGGGCTTGTTGCCCGCGCGTGCGGCACGCGAGTGCGACTTGGTCTCGAGTGAGGCGAGCGCCTTGGGGTCGAGGGTCACCGGAACCAGACCCTTGGTCTTGCTCTTGATGAACTTCTTGCGACCGCCGTGTTCGAAGTAGAGCACCCAGTGATCAGCGCCATCTTCGACTACGAGGCCCATGCCCCAGTCCGGCTGACTCTCGCTCTTGAACACAGTCGTCGTCATTGCCTTGTCTGTGTCACTCATGGCAGCCGCTGACCACCCCCAAATGTCCATCGGAAGGCCTAAAGGGCACCAATCACGTGCTACGCGTCGAAGGGCGTATGCACGTCGGCCGCTCCTTCAAGCAGCACCCCCCGACCGGGTTCTTCGATGCGATCGTCATCGGCAGCGGTATCGGTGGCCTGGTTGCCGCCGCGGCGCTCGCAAAGTACGGCCAGAAACGCGTGCTGGTGCTCGAGCGGCATTACCGCATCGGTGGCTACACGCACGTGTTCACCCGGCCCGGCTACGAGTGGGACGTCGGCGTGCACTACGTCGGCTCGGTGGGCGAGCAGGGCACGCTGCGGCCGCTGTTCGATCGGCTGACAGACGGCCAGTTGCGTTGGGCTCCGCTGCCTGAGGCCTATGACGCGATCGAGCTGGGCTCGCGTCGGTACGAGCTCGTCGCGGGCTCGAAGAACTTCATCGCAAAGCTCGCTGAATCATTCCCTGAGGAGCGCGCGGCCATCGAAGAGTACGTGCGGCTCGTGCGCAGGACGGCGCGCAGGGGCAAGCTCGCCTTCATTGGTTTGGCGGCCACGAGAGATGACCGCATCACGCGCGACGTGCTGCTCACGCTGACGAAGAATGAAGAGCTGATCGCGGTGCTGACGGGTCAATACGGCGACTACGGCCTGACGCCGGCCGTCTCGAGCTTTTCCGTTCACGCCTCGGTGGTGGAGCACTATCTGGAAGGCGCCCATTACCCGGTGGGCGGCTCGTCGGAGTTTGCGCGCACGTTGGCTCCGGCCATCGAAGCTTCGGGTGGGCACCTCGCGCTTTCTGCCGAAGTGCAGCGCGTGATTCTCGAAGAGGGCGTCGCGGTGGGCGTGAAGCTCGCCACGGGGGAAGAGCTGCGAGCGCCGCTGATCATCAGCAACGCCGGTGCCGCCAATACCTTCGGTCACCTGGTTCCCGGTGACTTCCCGGCCGCGCCGCCATCGTCTGCCTATCTGTGTCTGTATTTGGGTTTTAAACACACCGACGCCGAGCTGGGGCTGACCGGCACCAATCTGTGGGTCTATCCAGACGAGCATCACGACGAGAACGTGGCCCGCTTCGCTGCGGATCCATCAGGGCCGTTTCCGATGCTCTACTTCTCGTTCCCCTCCGCGAAGGATCCCGACTTTCAACGCCGCCATCCCGGGCGCGCCACGGCTGAGGTGATCACCATGGCGAGGTGGGAGTGGTTCTCGAAGTGGGAAGGCAGTCGGTGGCAGAAGCGCGGCCCTGAGTACGAGGCGCTCAAGAATTCTTTCAAAGAGCGCTTGCTCGAGGCGGTGTACCGACGGTTGCCCCAGGTGCGTGGAAAAGTGGACCACGCCGAGCTCTCGACGCCGTTGTCGACCGCGCACTTCTCAGGCCACCTTCGAGGTGAAATCTACGGGCTCGACAGCTCGCCTCAGCGTTTCGCGCTGGGCCTGCGCGCCAAGACCCAGGTGCCCGGGCTGTACCTGACGGGCACAGACATCGTCTCATGCGGCGTGGGCGGCGCGGCCTTCGGTGGCGCGCTGTGCGCAGCAGCCATCCTCGGTTCGGACACGCTCGAAAAAATCCTCGAACCCGAGACTCGTTGACCCTCGATTTGGTGACCCTGCAGAGAAGGAACTACCGCGAGCTGCCCCTGGCGCCTTCCGCGTCTTTCTTGCGATCGAACACCGGGGCCGCCGAAGCGGGGCTGGTCAGGTACGTCACGATGTCGCGCAGGTCGCTGTCAGGCAGGCGGGCGATGGTCCAGTTCGGCATCTGCTTGTTCGAGTGACCTTCGAGGCGGCGCACACGGCGCACCACCCAGTCAGGCTCGTACAGGCCCGGCGCCCACACCGGCCCGACGCGGCCGTCGAGGTGGCAGGTCATGCAGAACTGATCAGCCAGCTTCTTGCCCCTGACCGCGTCACCACCGGTGGGGTCGCGCAGCAGCGTTTCCATCGAGCGGTAGGTGGTGGTGTAGTCGAGCGCCGGCGCGCCATCGGGGCTGATCGCATCGATGAACGCCTGAAGCTGCTCTTCCTGCTCCGCGCTCAAACCCGAGCCCAGCATGTACTGCTTCTGGCAGATGTTGGCCGCCTTGCTCGCGGTCGCTGCAAAGCCGCCCCAGAACTTCGGGCGCTGGCCTGCGTTGTACAGGGTGTTCGCCGCACGCGTGTGGCCGTCCTTCAGCTGCAGGCCCG
>JAYTAT010000698.1:0-3230 GCA_043737315.1 Archangium sp. | reverse complement strand
AGAGGCCTGCTCGTGACGCGCACCTCGTCGATCACTTTCAGACTCGCGCCTTCAGGCGGCTTTGCTGCCTTCAGTGCGGTCCCTCACCCTGCGCTAGTCGCGCAGCGGCACTTCGAGGGTGAACCCGTCGTACGCAATCTCCAGCGGCCCCGCGTACTCCTGCTTCGCCTGCTCGAGCAGCGGCCGGGGATCCACGTCGTGCCGTGACGACAGATGCGTGAGCACCAACCGCTTCACCTTCGCCTCATGCCCGATGCGGGCCGCTTCCCGCGCCGTGGAGTGCCGCGTCTCGATCGCCCGCGCCTGTTCATCATCACTGAACGTCGCCTCATGAATCAGCAAGTCGGCCTCGCGCGCCGCTTCGGTCATCGCCACACACGGCCGGGTATCACCCGAGATGACCACCTTGCGCCCAGGCCGTGAGCCGCCCATCACCTGCTCGGGCTTGACCACCGTGCCATCGGGAAGCGTGATGGTTTGCCCCTTCTGAAGCTTCCCGAAGTCAGGCCCCGACGGAACGCCGAGCTTGCGCGCCGCCTCGGGATCGAACCGGCCCGGCCGTAGATCCTCTTCCAGCGCGTACCCCAGCGCATTGACCCGGTGATCCACCCGAATCGCGCGAATGCCGTAGCCTTTGCGCTGCAGGAACTCACCGCCGCGCAGCTCTTCGATGTTCACGGGGAACGCGAGCCGGTCGACCCCCAGGTGAATCGCCACGTCGAGGATCTTCCGAGCCTGCACCGGCCCGTACAGCGTCAGCGGCTCGACACGCCCGCCCATGCCCAGGGTGCGCAGGAACCCGATGATCCCCAGATAATGATCTGCGTGGAAGTGCGTGAAGAACACCGCGTCGACCGAGAACCCGGTGCCGTACTTGATCATCTGCCGCTGGCTGCCTTCACCGCAGTCGAACAGCAGCAGGTCGCCATCGGCTTTCACCGCCAGGCCCGAGACGTTGCGGTGCAGCGTCGGCATCGCAGCCGAGGTGCCCAGGAAGGTCAGACGGAGAATGGACATTCCAGCGGAGCTCACGGCGCTTTGCTCCCTAGCAGATGCGACGCGCGGGGTGGCCCCCCCAGACAGCCCCCAAAGCAAAACGGCCACCCCAGTCTCCCGGAGTGGCCGTTCGCAGCTTCAAGACGTGGTGCTTACGCCGCGGTCTTGATGGGCGTCTCGATCGACTCGCCCTTCACGCCGGTCTCGATGCGCATGCCGTAGAACGACCGGTGCACGAAGAACATCGAGATGACGAAGAAGACCGCCGCGAGGGTGAGGGTCGTGGGGTTGGCCTTGAAGATGTAGATGGCCTTGCCGAGACGGTCCGTGCCCGACTGGACCTTGCCGATTTCGTACGCCAGCTCGACGGCCAACAGGCCGAACAGCGTGGTGAACTTGATGACCGGGTTGAGCGCGACCGACGAGGTGTCCTTGAAGGGATCGCCGACGGTGTCGCCGACCACGCAGGCCGCGTGCAGCTCGGTGCCCTTGGCGCGCAGCTCGGTCTCGACCAGCTTCTTCGCGTTGTCCCAGGCCCCGCCCGCGTTCGCCATGAAGATGGCCTGGTAGAGGCCGAAGAGCGCGATCGAGATCAGGTAGCCGATGAAGAAGTAGGGCTCGAAGCAGGCGAACGCCAGCGTCGAGAAGAAGATCACCAGGAAGATGTTGAGCATGCCGCTCTGCGCGTACTTCGTGCAGATCTCGACGACCTTCTTCGAGTCGCTCACCGAGGCCTTCGCGGCGCCATCGAGCTTGATGTTCTGCTTGATGAACTCCACCGCGCGGTAGGCGCCGGTCGCCACGGCCTGCATGGAAGCGCCGGTGAACCAGTAGATCACCGAGCCGCCCATGATGAGGCCGAGCAAGAAGGGTGCGTGCAGCAGCGAGACGTTCTCGATGCCCACCTGCAGACCGTTGGTGATGGAGAAGAGGATCGAGAAAATCATCGTGGTGGCGCCGACGACCGCCGTACCGATGAGCACCGGCTTGGCAGTGGCCTTGAACGTGTTGCCCGCGCCGTCGTTCTCTTCGAGGAACTGCTTGCCCAGCTCGAAGTTCGGCTCGAACCCAAAGTCCTTCTTGATCTCTTCCTTGACGTTCGGAATCGTCTCGATGAGCGAGAGCTCGTAGACCGACTGCGCGTTGTCCGTCACCGGACCGTAGCTGTCGACCGCGATGGTGACAGGTCCCATGCCCAGGAAGCCGAAGGCCACGAGGCCAAAGGCGAAGACGGGCGAGGGGTCGATGCTGCCGGCGATGGGGAACAGGAGCGCCAGGCCCATGCCCGACACCCAGTAAGCGATGCCCATCAGGAAGACGAGGGTGACGCCCAGCCAGTAGGCCGAGAAGTTACCTGCCACGAGGCCTGAGATGACGTTGAGCGACGCGCCGCCTTCTTTGGACGCCGTGACGACTTCACGCACGTGACGCGACTCGGTCGAGGTGAACACCTTGACCAATTCGGGGATGATGGCGCCCGCCGCGGTGCCGCAGGTGATGATCGCCGACAGCTTCCACCACATCGTGGTGTCGCCGCTGATGGTGGGAATGAGCAGGTACGAGGCGCCGAAGGTCACCAGCACGGACAGGATCGAGGTCAGCACCACCAACTGCGTGAGCGGCTGCTCGAAGTTCATGTGCGTCGCGTTGGCGTAGCGGGCCTTCGCGATGAAATCGTTGATCGTGTACGAGAGGAAGCTGGTGATGACCATCATCACGCGCATCACGAAGATCCACACCAGCAGCTGCACCTGAACCGCCTGGTTGTTCGACGCGTCGCCCGCCAGCAGGATGAACACGATGAGCGCCACGCCGGTCACGCCGTAGGTCTCGAAGCCGTCAGCCGAAGGGCCGACCGAGTCGCCCGCGTTGTCGCCCACGCAGTCGGCGATCACGCCGGGGTTCCGCGCGTCGTCTTCCTTGATCTTGAAGACGATCTTCATCAGGTCAGAGCCGATGTCGGCGATCTTGGTGAAGATGCCGCCTGCGATGCGGAGCACCGAGGCGCCCAGCGACTCACCGACCGCGAAGCCGATGAAGCAGGAACCCGCCAGCTCACCGGGCACGAAGCAGAGGATGCCCAGCATGAGCAGCAGCTCGGTGCTGATGAGCATCATGCCGATCGACATGCCGGCCTTGAGGGGAATCGCGTAGGTGCCGAAGGGCTTGCCCGTCAGTGAACTGAACGCGGCGCGGGAGTTCGCGAAGGTGTTGACGCGAATGCCGTACCACGC
>JAYTAT010000697.1:0-1154 GCA_043737315.1 Archangium sp. | reverse complement strand
CAAACGGCCTGGGGGGCATGTGGGGTCTTGGCGGATTCGCGCTTCGGGTTCGGCCTGGCCCCTCACCCCGGCGCTCTCCCCGCTTCGCAGGGCAAGGGGCATTTTCGCTCTGTTGATCCAGCGCGCTGCTGTGGGCTACACGCGCCCTCCATGAAGAATCGTCTTCTCTCTCTTGCTGTCGCTGCCCTGCTCGCCGCCCCCGCCTTCGCTCAAGAAGAGGTGCAGGACGTCGCGGGTCCCAAGTCTGCCGCGGGCGGTGATGACTCGTCGGGTGGCCGCCGCAAGCCGATCACGCGCGACGACCGCACCCAGGCGCTCAAGGCCGAAGATGAGAAGAAGAAGCGCGAGGAAGAAGAGAAGAAGCGCGCCGAAGCCGAGAAGAAGCTCGCCGCGGCCGAGGCCAAGATGCGCGTGGCCGAAGAAGCCACCGCCAAGATGAAGGCCGACAACGAGTCTAAAGAGAAGGCCGCGGCCGAAGCGAAGAAGGCCAAAGACGCCCAGGACCTCATCGACAAGAAGACGAACCAGGAGGCCGAGGCCAGGCGGCTCGCCGAAGAAGACAAGAAGCACAAGGAAGAGGAAAAGAAGCTCACCGAAGAGAGGAAGAAGCTCGACGTCGACGAGAAGAAACGGCTCGCCGAAGAAGAGAAGGTGAAGAAGGCCGACGAGAAGAAGCTCGCCGAAGAGAAGAAGAAGGAAGACGACCTCGAGAAGCAGAAGAAGGCCACCGAGGCGCGTGAGGTGGCGCTCACCAGGCAGAAGGAAGAGCTCGAGAAGAAGAAGGCCGAGCTCGACGAGAAGAAGAAGACCGCCGACGAAGAGAAGACGAAGAAGGCCGAAGCGCAGAAGCTCGCTGGCGAAGAGAAGGCCGAAGCGCAGAAGCTCGCCGCCGAAGAGAAGGCGAAGAAGGCCGAAGAGCAGAAGCTCGCCGCCGAAGAGAAGAAGAAGGTCAAAGAGGCCGAGCTCGCCGAGAAGAAGGGCAGGGCTGAAGAGGAGCGCAAGGCGAAAGCCGAAGAGAAGCAGCGCCTGGCCGACGAAGCGCGCGCGAAGAAAGACTCTGAGTTCGCCGCGAAGAAGGTCGCCGCCGACGACGAGAAGCGCCGCAAGGAAGACGAGAAGAAGAACGCCGAAGAGGCCAGGCGCCTCGAGGCCGA
>JAYTAT010000696.1:0-3234 GCA_043737315.1 Archangium sp. | reverse complement strand
CCGCCAAAGACGGCGCCGTCACGGTGACCGCCGACAAGAAGCGCGGCATTCGCTCGTACTCGTGGAGCGAAGACTCGAAGTCGATTCTCTACGGGCAGGATGCCGACGGCGACGAGAACTTCCACGTCTTTCAGGTCGACCTCGCCTCGAAGAACGTGCGCGATCTCACCCCGTGGCAGGGCGTGCGCGCGGCGGTGCTGGCCACCTCGTCGAAACAGCCCAACGTGATCCTGGTCACGGCCAACGTACGAACCCGCAAGTCGATGGATGTGTACCGCGTGTCGCTCGACACGGGCGCGGCGGTGCTGGACACCGAGAACCCGGGCGACGTGAACGACTGGGGCGTCGACGCTTCGCTGCAGGTGCGCGCCGCGAACGCCACCACCCAGGAAGGCGGCACCGAACTGCGCGTGCGCGACACGGTGAAGGCGCCGTGGAAGCCCCTCATCACCGTCGGCCTCGAGGAGATCCTCGACTTCGTCGACTTCACCGAAGATGGCCGGTCCATCATCATTCAGAGCTCCATCAACTCGGACACCGCGCGGCTGCTGGAGAAGAGCCTCAAGTCGGGCGCCGAGCGCGTGCTGGCTTTCAGTGAGAAGAGCGACGTGAACGACACGCTGGGCTACCCCACCCGTCACGGCGTGCGCGGGGCGTCGTTCGACGTCGATGGCCGCATGGGCTGGGTGCCGGTCGAGCCTTCGGTGAAGGGCGATCTCGAGGCGCTGAAGGCGGGGCTCGGCGGCGACTTTTCTGTCATCAGCATGGACGGCGCCGACACGAAGTGGATCGTCTCGGAGACCCGCGATCTCGGGCCGGGGCGCTACTGGCTCTACGAGCGCAAGAGCAAGAAGCTCGAGGTGCTCTTCTCGGCGCAGCCGAAGCTCGAAGGTCTGCCGCTGGCGGCGATGAAGCCGCTGATCATCACGGCGCGCGACGGGCTCAACCTGCCCGCGTACCTCACGCTCCCTCCGGGCAAGGCGCCCAGGGGGTTGCCGCTGGTGTTGTTGGTGCACGGCGGGCCGTGGGGGCGTGACACCTGGGGCCAGGTGTCGACGGTGCAGTGGCTGGCGAACCGGGGCTACGCGGTGCTGCAGGTCAACTTCCGCGCCTCGACGGGGTACGGGAAGAAGTTCCTCAACGCGGGCAACCGGCAGTGGGGCCTCGCCATGCACGACGACCTCATCGACTCGGTCAATTGGGCGGTGAAAGAGGGCGTGGCCGACCCGAAGAAGGTCGCCATCATGGGTGGCAGCTACGGCGGCTACGCCACCCTCGCGGGCCTCGCGTTCACCCCTGACACCTTCGCGTGCGGCGTCGACATCGTGGGTCCGTCGAACCTCTTCACGCTGCTCAACAGCATTCCCCCGTACTGGGCTGCCTATCGCCGCCAGCTCGTCTCGCGCATGGGCGACCCCGACAACGCGCAAGACAAGGAACTGCTCACCCGCGCCTCGCCGCTGTTCTCGGCAGACAAGATCAAAGCGCCGTTGCTGATTGGGCAGGGCGCGAACGACCCGCGCGTGAAGCCGGCCGAGTCAGAGCAGATCGTCGCCGTCATGGAAAAGAACGGGTTGCCGGTGACCTACGTGCTCTACCCCGATGAAGGCCACGGCTTCGTGCGCCCCGACAACCGCATCGACTTCTTTGCGCGCGCGGAAGGGTTTCTCGCGAAGTGTCTGGGCGGGCGTGCCGAGCCGCTGCCCAGGGACGGCAAGGTGCCCGGGTCGACTGCGCAGGTGAGGGTGGTCGCGGCGAAGAAGCCGTGAGAACCTCGGCAGCATGTTCCTCCGAGCCCTGCTGGCCGTCGCCGTGGTGACTGGTGTCCTCGTTGCGTGCGGCCCTCCCCGGAAGCTCACGGAGCAGGAGATCTGCGGGCCGCAGGGGTGCGATTCCTGCGTGGGTGCTTGTCCGGCGGCTGACGGCGGCACTCCGTAGCCGCACGTGCTGGTCGCGCCTCTGTCCACCAAGCACCAAGGTGAGCTGCAGCTGGCCACCGAGCGTGCGCTGCAGCAGTGGGCGAAGAACATCTTCGTTCCCGCTGAGATCGTCTCGGCGATGGAGCGCATTCTGCTTTTCCTCCGTCAGAACGGCGGCGCCGCGAAGCAGGCGCGGCAGGTCGCTTCGCTCGCCTTCGTCATCGGAGAACAGATCGTGCAGCTCGGCGGTTGGAAGTGGATGAGCGTGAGCGATGACGGCACGGTGAACCCAGCCATCGTCTCGCCCGATGGAGCGCGTGCGTGCCTGGTGGTCGACGTGATGACCGTGCTCGTCGGTGGTGAGAGCACAGCGTCGTTGGGGTCGCTGGTGAAAGCGTGCGTCGAAAACGATCACCACGCGTTCGTGGTGCTGGTGTGAGCGCGCTCGAGACCGCCCTCTTGCAGCGCCTCACGCAACTGCCGAAGACCGCGCGCATGTGGGGCAGCCCCGAAGAGCTGGAGTGTGTCGCAACTCACTTCACGCACGTGCTGTGGTGCAGCCGTTCACCTGAGTGGACCTTCGAGCAGACCCTCGAGCGCTGGAAGGCGCTGGGTGGGCCTTTCGCAGACGACCCTGATGAACACGCGAACATGCGCTGCAAGATGTGGGGCGAAGAAGAGACCCGCTCTCGCACGCAGGTGGTCGAAGGTTTCCTGGTGGTGTGGACGGGGCTCAAGCGGCACCCGGATCGCGAAGCAGGGCTCGGCTCGTGGATAGAAGGGCTGCTTGATTTTCCCGAGCGGGCGGGTTCACCGGATCGCCTCAACATGGTGCTGTTCGCGTTGATGGGCTTCGTCGCTGCAGATCCCCAGCAGTACGTGGCGGCGCTCAGCCTCGAGCGTCATCGCATCGGGGGCCATGAGCTGCGCGCGTTGCCCGTGGTCGCGCCGCCGGGCCCGACGGAAGCGGCGCTCACCTACACGAACAATTTTCAGAGCTGGGCGCGGGTGACCGAAGGAATCGCAGCGATGCTGAAGCGCCTCTAGCTGAGCTCCTCGAGGTGGCGCTGCTTCACGCGCGAGAACTTGAGGCCCAGTGAGTTCATCAGCGTCTCGATGTCTTCACCCGAGAGCCCTTCGACGTGGAGCTGCTCCTGAATGTCACCCATCTTGAGGCCCTGCTGTTTGAGCCGTAAGGCGATGTCGTAAGGCGAGGTGCCTCGCGCCTGGGGCACGGTGACCTCATCGTCGATGGGCGCCTCTTGCCGCCGCACCTCACGTCGCGGTTGGGTCTCTTCGACGCCGCCTTGATCGA
>JAYTAT010000695.1:0-3235 GCA_043737315.1 Archangium sp. | reverse complement strand
GCCGATGGTGGGCGTTTACGGAGCGACGTAGTCGGCGGTCAGCGAGTAGTTGCCCGCCGCGTAGCCGTTGATGCCCATGTAGAACTGGGTCGCGTTGGCCGGCACGGTGAGGCTGCAGGTCTCACCCGCGCCTCCGACGTAGGGCCGACAATCGAACACGGTGAGCGAAGGCGCGCCGGCGAAACGAACGTAGAGATCCGGGTCACCCGTGCCGGTCATCGTGACGGTCAGCTGCGTGCCGGGAACGACCGAGATGGGGTTGAACTGGAGGAACTGACCGCGGGCAATCGTGCCTGACGCGGTCGAGCTGCGCGGCGTGCCACTGCTCGGCGGCGTGACGGCGGTGCCCCGGGTGGAGGTGACGCTCAGCGCGAAGGTCGACGCCGTGAAGCCGCTGACCGTGATGAACGCGCTGGTCGCGGTGGTGGGCACGGTGAGGTTGCACTCCTCGTTCGAACCATCGAGGTAAGGACGGCAGGCGTAGGTCGAAGCGGTCGGCGCGGCCCCGAAACGAACGTAGAGGTCCGCATCGCCGGTACCACTGAGCACCGCGCGGAAGTTCGTGCCCGGCTTCACTTCGAAGGGGCCGAACGCCTTGCTGCCGTTCTGCGCGACGGTGGAGTTGAAGTTTTCCGTGGTCTCCGTGGCCGTGCCGCCGCCAGTTCCGCCACCCGCGCCACCGCCCGCGCCACCACCGGTACCGCCCGCAGGAGCGCCGTACAGAACAGCCGCGCCCTGGGCATCGAGCGCCGTCAGGTTGAGCGAGCTGAAGCTGCCCGTGCCGTTGCACTGGGGGTAGTGCATCACCGAGCCCGAGTCGTACGAGGTCAACGAGCGCCAGTTGTTGTCTTCGAAGCAGTCCGTCGCGCCAGACTCGGGGCGGGTGTGCTCGTGGCGGAAGCCCAACACGTGACCCAGCTCGTGGCGGAGGATGCCCACCAACGGAGTGCTCGGGTCAGCAAACGAGCTGTTGTCGATGAGCACGTTGCGGTTGGCGCGGCTCTCAGCGGGGAAGAAAGCGCGCGCGAGGTACTGGCCGTTCACGTTCACCGGGCGCACGTCGAACACCACGTTGTTGTTGCTCGCGGTGCAGCTCGCGTCCTGCGCAGGAACGTAGACGAACTTGAGGTTGGCCACCGCGGCCCAGGCACCCGTCGCCGACGCCATCGCGCTGACCACCGCCGCCTTGTTGCCGTTGAAGGTGTTCGACACGCAGTAGGTGATGTTCAGCTTCTGCGTCGCGTTCCACTTGTCGTCGGCCGAGCCGATGCGGTTGACGATGAGCTGCCCCGCGCGAACGTTCATCTCGTAGAACTCGCGCAGCTGCTTCACGCTGGTGAACGGGGTGTCGTGGTCGGCGATGAAGACGCCCGTCTCGGGCTCGACGAAGACCTTCGTGGTGCGAAACTGCTCCCAGGTCAGACCCGAGCCGGAGGCGATCACGTCTTCGCCCTGATCCGACACAGTGCCCTGACCAAGGCCACACCCCGTCGCCAGAATCGCCATCACTGCACCGACCATCGCGTTCTTCATGACGTCCGCTCCCTGCGAGACCGAGCCCCCACCGGGCCAATCTCGCGGACACTCTCCAAAGCACGTGGCTTGCCACCGCTAAGCACATGAATTCAGACATGAAATGCAAGGTAGGTGCAGCTGCGCGGGCTCCATGTACGTGTATCTGACTTTGACATCGTGATTCCGGGCGCTTCCAAAAGAGGCAGTTAATTCAATTGTTTACCGGCGAGTGAACCTGAATCGTCTTCAATCAGGACACCCTGTTCGAATCGACTGGAGACAGGTCGATCTGCAGCGGGGTGTCTTGTTTCAAGTCAATGCCTGATCCAACGCGAGGCTCCACAGAGGGGCGTGCTACTCGGCGCCGCATGCTCAACAAGTCCCTGTTCGCCGTGTGCTGCGCGCTGGCGTTGACGGCGTGTCCCGAGAAGAAGGCTGACCCCGTGAAGGCCGAGGTCGACGCTGGAACCGCGGCCGTTCAAGCGCCTGTGAAGAAGACCTACCAGGCGCTCAGCCGCATCGACTTCAACGCGCGCGCGCAGGAACGTTTCCTCCCGCTTTTCTGGCGCACCGACGCGAACAAAGATGGCTCGCTCGAGCCCTCGGAGTTGGTGACGCTCATCGGCCCGTGGACGTTGAGCCAGGCTGACCTGGTCGAGGGCGGCACCTTCACCGCGAAGTTCGACGAGCTGTACGCGGCGTTGCAGACGCAGCCCGACGAGTCGAAGCTGACCGCAGAAGAGAAGGCCCGCCGCGACGCGCTGCGCCTCGAGCTCTCGCAGGGCAAGGCCACGCTGGTCGAGACGGATCTAACGGTGGGCACCGACGCTGACCGGAAGGCGTTCGATCACTTCGCCCGCGCCGCGGCCCTCATCGAGAAGCTCTACGCCCGCCAGCACGGTGGCCTCGAGCAGAGCGCCTCCATTCCCGCTGACGACACGCTCAGCCGCGCCGTCTACTTCCGCAACCAGTCGCCCTTCTGCGTCGCGCCGGCCACCGAGAAAGAAGCCGCCTGCAACGCGCTGGCCCCTGCGCCCGCGCGCCTGTTCGGGCTCTACCCGGCGGCGATTCAGACCGACCCGAAGTTCTGCGCCACCCTGGAAAAGGAAAAGAACAAAGCCGACCTGATGGGCCACTTCTCCGTGGTGACCCAACAGGGCAAGGGCTTCAAGGCGGTGCCGTACACCGAGGCGTTCAAGGACGACATGGAGGCCGTGGCCGTCGAGCTCGAGTCGGCTGCTGCGCTCTTCGGCGACGACGAGGCCGCGCTCAAGAACTACCTCGGCGCTGCTGCGAAATCGTTCCGCACCAACGACTGGGAGCCGGCCAACGAGGCGTGGGTCGCGATGGGTGCGCTCAACTCGAAGTGGTACCTGCGCGTGGGCCCCGACGAGACCTACGGCGAGCCGTGCAGCTGGAAGGCGCACTTCCACCTGCAGCTGGCGCGCATCAACCTCGCCTCGCTCGAGTGGCAGAAGAAGCTCGAGCCCGTGAAGGCCGAGATGGAGAACACCCTGGCCGCGCTGGCGGGCGCTCCGTACAAAGCGCGCGACGTGCAGTTCAAGCTGCCCGACTTCATCGACGTCACCATCAACGCAGCTGATCAGCGCAACCCTCACGGCGCCACCATCGGCCAGTCGTTGCCCAACTGGGGCAAGGTCGCCGAGAAGGGCGGCCGCACGGTCGTGATGACCAACCTCTACACCGACGCCGACAGCCG
>JAYTAT010000694.1:0-1155 GCA_043737315.1 Archangium sp. | reverse complement strand
CGAAGTGGAGCGACTCGTGCTGCGTCACCACCGGCGTGGTCATCGAGACCTGCTCCTGACCGGTGTTCTTGCCGAATATGAAACCGGCCAGCCGGCCGAAACCTTCGTCGAGCGCGAGATCGAACCCTGAGTTGACCCGCGTCTGAGCGACCACCATCGCGGGATAGCGGCGAATCTCGAACGGGCCGTCGTGCTGGAGCACCTCGTACCGCGGGCGCGGCGTGAAGAAGCGCTGCAGCTGCCAACGTATGAGGTTGAGGCCCACCACGGCACCCGCGGCGGCCAGCACCCGCTTCTGCGTACGGCTCCACGACCGGGGCCTGATCAACAGGCTCGCGGCCGCGGCGGCCACGGGAATGACAGGCGCCAACGGCCAGAACTGCAACACTTCGCCGACGGTGAGGCGCTGCTGGGGCTTCGTCTCGAGTTCGTGGTTTTCCATGACATGACTTCGTGCATTCGGGGTGCCAAGAATGCGCACCCCACAGCAGAAGACTTCGGGAACGAGACCTTCAGCATGGCGTGCGTTTTTCGCCGCCGCGACCTCGCCCACGCGCAATTGCTTCACACCGCCTTGCGGGGGGTGACGTTCGAAAATTCGAAGGTGACGTCAACCTGCGACTCGAGTGACGCCGACCTCACCCGTGGCTCAGGGCGGCACTTCCGCGTAGACCGCCCTGCCATGGCGGCTTCTCTTCGTGCGGCGTGGTTCCTGGCAGTGGTGACCCTCGGCTCGGCGTGCAGTGCGCCCACGCCTGCTTGCAAAGGCTGCGTGTCGAACGGCGCATGTGTCTCGGAGATTATCTCTGCGTCGTCGGCATCATCATGCGGGCTCGGCGGCGGCATGTGCAGCGCGTGCCTGCTCGGGCAGACGTGCAGCGCGGGGGCCTGCATCACCGGCAACACGGGCGGTGGTGGCGGCACCGATGCGGGCACCGACGCGGGCTCAGACGCTGGCAGTGATGGAGGCACCGATGCCGGTGTCGACGCGGGCCCCCCCCTGCCCACCTGGCGCACCGTGCCCAGCAACAACACCGCGTGGCTCAACTCCGTCTGGGGCAGCTCGGCGAGTGACGTGTGGGCCGTGGGCGACAACGGAACAGTGCTGCATTTTAACGGCGCCAACTGGGCGGCCGAGTCGAGCGGCATCACCGA
>JAYTAT010000693.1:0-7987 GCA_043737315.1 Archangium sp. | reverse complement strand
AGCTCAGCGGCGAGCACCTCGACGATCGAGGTCATGCCCGGCAGCAGGTGCAAATGCTGGTGCGTGTCGAGGTGATCGATCTGCGCGCCCAGCTCTTGAACCCGGCGGGCCTGGGCGCGGAACTCGGTGACGATCTCTTCCGCAGGAATCAGCCGAGCCAGCCAGGCAGCAGACAGCTCGACCCAATTGCTGCGGAAGCGGCCACCCGGCGCGAGCCAACGCACGTCACGCGCGGGCGCCGCGGGGCTCAGGTGCGTGGTCAGACAGAGGTGAAGACCCAACCCCAGCTTCGTTCGACCCGCCCGGCGAATCGCTTCGGGTGCGGTGGGCCCGGTGGCCAACACGGTGGCGCTGGTGACCACGCCGTCGGTGTGCGCTGCGAAGATGCCTTCGTCGATGCGCGGGTGAAGCCCGAGATCGTCTGCGTTGATGACCAGACGAATCACGAAGAGCCAGACGCCTTCTTCGACGGGAACGCCGCGACGTCAGGGGGCAGCCGCACGGGGCGGGCCGGGTTCTTCGGGTTGCGGGTGTCTTCGAAGAGCGCGCCCAGCTCTTTCATCATCTTCACGATCACCTGAGGGCTGGCCAGCGTCGAGATGCCGCGCGTGCGCGGGAAGTAGTCGACACCCATCTGGAAGACCTTGAAGCCTTTGCGAATGGCCTTCACCACCAGCTCAGCGTCGATGAACGAGCCCTGCGCCTTCAGTTCGATCGACTCGAGTACGCGGCGGTGCACGACCTTGAAGCTGAAGTTGATGTCTTTGATCGCCACGCCGAACACCGAGCTGATCAGCGCGTTGTAGACGAACGAATACAAAATCCGCTTCGGGCCTTCGCTGGTGCGATCGAACCGGAAGGCGCAGATCATGTCGGCCTCCAGGTACTCCATCAAATGGAGCGCCCGCTCGAGCTCGTTCAAGTCGAACGGCAAGTCCATGTCGGAATAGATGACGACGTCCTTGGTGCTCGACGAGAAGCCCGTCTTCATCGCGCCGCCGAGCTTCTGATTGACCTCGTGCGAGACACACCGAATGCGTGCGTCGCGGCGGCTGAGCCCTTCGGCGATCTCTTTCGTGCGATCGGTGGAGGCATCGTTGACGACGATGATCTCCCAGTCGTCACTCAGGCGGTCGAGCACGGTCTTGGCGCGGCTGACCGCGCGCTCGACGTACTCCTCTTCGTTCCAGGCAGGGAAGAACAGGCTCAAGCTCGGTCGGGCCATGGTGCCGGGCGTATCCCACACCTCTTTCACCGCGCCAAGCATGCGCCCGGGCCCGATCGGAGGTAAGCCTTCAGCCATGGGGGCTCGTTGGACAGCGCTCGTCGTCAATGACGCGGCCTCGCCGGTCGGCGCGCTCGTCCGTGAGCTCGAAGACGCAGGCGCCAAGGTGCTCACCGCGCGCACTGCTTCCGAGGGCATCGGTCACCTGATCGACGGGCCCATCGACGTGGCGATCGTCGACGTCGAGCTGTCCGTGCAGCCCGCCGCCGAAAGCGGGCTCTTTGTGTTGCATCACTTGCGCTCAGAGGGCGGGCAGACCCCGGTGCTGTTGCTGTCGAACACCGACGATCCAGTCGTGCGTTCTTCGGCGTTCGGCCAGGGCTGCGACGACTACTTCGTCAAGCCGGTCACTCCGGCCGAGGTGGTGGCCCGGGCCCTTCGCCGCATGGAAGTGCACCAGGCCCTGCGCGCCGCCAAGGCCGAAGCCGAGCGGCTGCACGAGCTGGCCGTCACCGACGGGCTCACCCAGGTCGCCAATCACCGCCACTTTCAGGAAAGGCTGCGTGAAGAGTTCCGCCGGGCCCAGCGCTACGACGACCCGCTCGCGCTGATCCTGGTCGACCTCGATCACTTCAAGAACGTGAACGACAGCTTCGGCCACCAGGTGGGTGATGAGGTGCTCTTTGCGACGGCCGCGTGTGTCAAGGCCGCCGTACGCGAGACCGACTTCGTGGCCCGCTACGGGGGCGAAGAGTTCGCTGTGCTCTTGCCCAAGACCCACCTCGCCGGCGCGTTGACCGTGGCCGAACGCATCGCCGCCGAACTGCAGGGGGTCAAAGCAGGGCCAGCGGGTCTCAAGGTGACTGCCTCGTACGGGGTCTCTGGCTTCCCGGGCAGGTCGGTGAATACCTGTGAGCAGCTCATCCGAACGGCTGATGAGGCGCTGTACCGGGCGAAGCGCGAAGGACGGAATAAAATCAGCCTGTTTCAGGCACCCGCGCTCGCTTCGGCGAGTTGATCCCCTGGGTCGAGTTGACCCCGAATACCACCCAGTGGGTTACTCGTGACCCCAGTGCGCGCGCGTCTTCGCCATCAAAAATCGATTCTAATCAAGCGGTTGCTCCGACTCATGGGGTGGCCAATCACTTGCTCAGCACTCTGACCCGTGGACATGGCAGCCAACCTCAACACTGAGCCTTCGACGCCCGGGAAGGTGCTCCTGGTGGACGACGAGGAGAACATCCTCCGATCGCTCCGCCGGGTGCTGCGTCGCGGGGCGTGGGAGATCGAGACGGCGCCCGACGCCGAGACGGCGCTCAAGTTGTTCGAGCGCTTCAAACCCGGCGTGGTGATCAGCGACTTCCGCATGCCCGGGATGAACGGGGTCGACTTCCTCGCGCGGGTCAAAGACCTGCTGCCGCACGCGCAGCGCATCATGCTGACCGGCCAGGCCGACCAGCTCGCCATCGAAGAGGCGATCAACCGCTCCGAGGTGTTCCGCTTCATCAGCAAGCCGTGGAACGACGCGCAGCTGTTGTTGACGGTGAAGAGCGCCTTCGAGCAGCACTACCTGGTCAGCGACAACCAGCGACTGGGCGAGCTCACGCGCCAGCAGAACACCGACCTTCGCCAGCTCAACGCCGATCTCGAGCTGCGGGTGCATCAGCGCACGTTGATGCTCTCCCGCTCGAAACGTGAATGGGAGCTCTCGTTCGACACCATCGACAACCCCCTGGCCGTGGTGAGCACCGACGACCTGGTGATCCGCCGCGCGAACCGGGCGTCGGCGAAGGTCTCGAACCGTGAAGTGCAGGAGCTCAACAAGGGGCTCAAGTGCCACGAGTACCTCTTCAAGCGCGAGACGGCGTGCCCCGGTTGTCCCGTAGGCCCGAGCCTCAAGGCGCCCGCCTCACTCGAGATCGTGCACGGCCCTCGCACCTACGTG
Source organism: Archangium sp. (assembly GCA_043737315.1). GTDB lineage: Bacteria > Myxococcota > Myxococcia > Myxococcales > Myxococcaceae > Archangium_A. The sequence continues at coordinate 4,817 of JAYTAT010000693.1, read as the reverse complement.
GCGCACGTCTACCCGATGGACGACGAGCCCATCGCCGTCTGCCATTACCGCGACGTCACCGATGAACGCGCGCTCACCCGCCGGATGATCGAGAGCGAAAAGATGATCGCCATCGGCAACCTCGCAGGCGGCGTGGCGCACGAGATCAACAACCCGCTCGGCGGTATTCTGGCCTTCTCGCAGCTGATGAAGCGCGATGCCGGCCGCACCCCGCAGGATCTCGAAGCGCTCGATCTGATCGAAGAGAGCGCGTTGCGGTGCAAGCGCATCGTCGAGAGCCTGCTCAAGTTCAGCCGCCGCTCGAAGGTGGAAGATCGCCGCGCGTTCGACTTGAGCAAGTGCGTTGAAGACGCCGCGATGCTGTTCCGCGCGCAGATCAAGAAGCACCCGCGCGCAAAGCTCGAGCTGAAGATGAGCACCCCCCTGCTCAACGTCTACGGAGATCCGTCGCAGTTGGGCCAGGTGGTGCTCAACCTGCTTCACAACGGCCTGCAGGCGTTCAAAGACTTCGATGGCACGCTGACGGTCGAGACGGGCCTGACGCCTGAAGGCGCCACCTTCTTGCGCGTGACCGACACGGGCTCGGGCATTCCCGAAGAGAACCTGACGCGCATCTTCGAGCCGCACTTCACCACCAAGCCTCCGGGCGAAGGCACGGGGCTGGGGTTGTCCATCGCGTACCGGATCGTCGAAGACCACGGCGGCCACTTCGACGTGAAGTCGACTCTCAACGTCGGCAGCGTCTTCGAAGTTCAGATTCCCGTTCAGCACGGGGGAGCAATCTCATGAGCACCGCCATTCCGACGCAGCACACGCGCAAGGCCAAGGTCCTGGTCGTCGACGACGACAAGATCGTGCTTCGGGCCGCGACCGAGATCCTGTCGCGCGAGGGCTACCAGGTCGTCGCCATCGATGACGCGGTGGAAGGGCTGTCTGCCTCGAAGGATCCCACCATCGACGTCGCCTGCCTGGACATCAAGATGCCGAACCTCTCGGGCATGGATCTGCTCAGGGCCTTCAAGCAGAGCCGGCCTGACGTCGAGGTGATCATGATGACCGCCTTCGCCACCGTCGAGACGGCCGTCGAAGCGGTGAAGGGCGGGGCGTACGACTACTTGACCAAGCCGTTCGAGAACATCGACGTGCTCACGCTGGCAGTGGGCCGTGCGGCCGAGAAGAAGGCGCTGCGCGATCGCACCAAGGTGCTCGAAGAGGCGCTCTCAGCGCGCAACCAGTTCGAGGATCTCGTCGGTCAGTCGGGCCAGATGCGCTCGGTCTTCAAGCTGGTCGAGACGGTCAGCTACTCGACCGCCACGGTCTTGATTCAAGGTGAGAGCGGCACCGGTAAAGAGCTGGTGGCGCGCGCGATTCACTTTCGCAGCCCGCGCAAGGACAAGCCCTTCGTCGCCGTGAACTGCTCGGCGTTGACCGACACCCTGCTCGAGAGCGAGCTCTTCGGTCACATGAAGGGCAGCTTCACCGGTGCGACCACGAACAAGAAGGGTCTGTTCGAAGCGGCCGACGGCGGCACCATTTTCCTCGATGAGATCGGCGACATTCCTGCGGCGACCCAGGTTCGGCTGCTGCGCGTGCTGCAAGAGGGTGAAGTGAAGCGGGTCGGTGCGAACGACACCCTGAAGGTCGACGTTCGGGTCATCGCGGCCACCAACGTCGATCTCGCCAAGGCGAAGGAAACGGGAAAGTTCCGTGAAGATTTGTTCTACCGCCTCAATGTGATCACCGTGCAGTTGCCCCCGCTGAGGGATCGCCCCGATGACGTGCCGCTGCTCGCTCAGCACTTCTTGAAGATCTACGCGGCCAAGGTCGGGAAGAAGGTCACTTCGATTTCACCGGGCGCGATGGAGGCGCTCACCACGGCTCGTTGGGTGGGCAACGTGCGCGAGCTCGAGAACTGTCTCGAGCGTGCGGTGGTGTTGTGCGCGACTGAAGCGGTCGAGGTCGAGGATCTGCCGCCCGAGATCCGCAACAATCAGCGCGGTGGCGGGGATGTCGAGGTGTTCAGCCTGGCGCACCTGCCCTACGCGCAGGCCAAGAAGCTCGCGATGCGGGCGTTCGAGCGGCGGTACCTGTCGGCGCTGCTCGACAGGTCCGGCAACAATGTGTCGATGGCGGCCCGGGCGGCGGGTGTCGATCGTTCGAACTTTCGTCGGCTGCTCAAGCAGTACGAGGTAGGTGGGCGCACCATGAAGGGCGACCTCGATGACGGTGACGACTTCGATGAGGCGGCTGGGTAGTCGCGGCCTCTCGCCCGACCCCTTCGATCAGCCGTCTTCCCCCGGTTCTTTCGGAGCGCGCTGAGCTCGGATGTCGTCGATGCGTTTGCGGTGCCGGTCTTCGAAGCCGTTGCTGCTCGGCTCGTAGAACTTTTCGTTTCGCAGCCCTTCCGGCAGGTAGCTCTCGACGACGAAGTTTCCCTCGAAGTCATGCGGGTACTGATACCCGCCGCCGTACCCGAGTGACTTCATCAACTTCGTCGGTGCGTTGCGCAAATGCATCGGCACCGGCAGCGGCCCGTGTTTCTCAATGGCCTCGCGCGCCTTCGCATACGTGGTGAGCGCGGTGTTCGATTTGGGCGCCATCGCGAGGTAGGTGACGGCCTGCGTGAGCGGCAACGTGCCTTCCGGAAAACCCATCAACTCGACCGCCTGAAGCGCGCTGGTCGCGACCCCGAGTGCCTGGGGGTCTGCGTTGCCCACGTCTTCACTTGCGAAGATCACCATGCGCCGCACGATGAACCTTGGGTCTTCACCGGCCTCGATCATCCGGGCCAGCCAGTACACCGCACCATCGGGGTCTGAGCCGCGCATCGATTTGATGAAGGCAGAGATGATGTTGTAGTGCTCCTCGCCACCCTTGTCGTAGAGCAGGGTGCGCTGCTGCACCGCCTCTTCAGCGCCATGGCGATCGACGTGTGTGCCGCCGTACTTCGCAGCGACCTCGAGGGCCGTGAGCGCTTTGCGTGCGTCACCTGAAGCGATCATCGCGAGAAAAGAGAGCGCATCGTCGTCGATGGTCACCTTGCCATCGAGCCCGCGCGGATCGGCCACGGCGCGCTTGAGCAGCTCGCGCAGCTCGTCTTCTTCGAGGCCGCGCAGCGTGAGCACCCGCATGCGAGACAACAGCGCCGCGTTGACCTCGAACGAAGGGTTTTCCGTGGTCGCGCCGAGCAGCGTGAGGGTGCCCTTCTCGACGTGGGGCAACAGCGCGTCTTGCTGTGCCTTGTTGAAGCGGTGGATCTCGTCGACGAACAAGATGCTGCGCGTGCGGTTCATCTTCCAACGCTCTTCCGCCGCCGCCACCGCCTCGCGCAGATCCTTCACGCCGCTGAGCACCGCGGAGACCGCCTCGAAGTGTGAGCCCGTTGACTTCGCGATGATACGCGCGAGCGTGGTCTTTCCGGTTCCGGGGGGGCCCCAGAAAATCATCGAGGGCACCTGATCGAGCTCGATCGCCTTGCGCAACAGTCGGCCCGTGCCCGTGAGGTGCTCCTGCCCGACGTACTCTTCCAGGCTCAGAGGGCGCATGCGCTCGGCCAGCGGCGCCCTCGCCTCAGCCTCGACACGAGCGGCACGATCGAACAGATCCATCACCAGTTCCCTAACAGGCGTGCGCGTTGACTCAGGAATCAATATTCTCTTCATTGGAGGCCGTCACCCATGGCTACGAAGAAGGCAGTCATCACCTGTGCGTTGACCGGCGTTCTCACCGATCCCGGGCAGCACCCCGTTCCGGTCACTCCGGAGCAGATGGCCCAGGAGGCCCGTCGCGCACGTGACGCCGGCGCCTCCATCGTGCACGTACACTTCCGCAGCCAGGAGCCTGGGATGGGAAGGTTGCCCTCGTGGGATCCGAAGGTCGCCAGGGAAGTGTGCGAGGCGATTCGCGCAGAGGTGCCCGACATTCTGCTGAACCTCTCCACCGGCGTGGTGGGCGACGACATCAGCGGCCCGGTCTCCTGCCTCGAGATGGTCAAGCCCGAGATGGCGGCGCTCAACGCCGGCTCGCTCAACTACTTGAAGCTGCGCTCGAACAACGAGTGGGCGTGGCCCCCGATGCTCTTCGACAACCCGGTCGACAAGATCGACGCCTTCCAGAAGGTGATGAAGGCCAACGGCATCGTGCCCGAGTGTGAGTGCTTCGATACCGGCATCGTGCGCAGCGTGGCCATGTTCGCCAAACGAGGCATGGTGCCCAGCCCGCCGCACATCTCGCTGGTGATGGGTGTCGAGTCGGGCATGCCCAACAAACCGCAGTGGTTGCCGTTGCTGCTCGAGGAGATGCTCCCCGGCACGCACTGGCAGGTGATCGGCATCGGCCGGCAGGAAGTCTGGGCGCTGCACCGAAGGTGTGCCGAGCTGGGCGGCGACCTGCGCACGGGCCTGGAAGACACCTTCTATTTGCCTGACGGAACCAAGGCGTCGAGCAACGGCCAGCTCATCGAGGCCATGGCGAAGATCGCCGTGGAGTCGGGCCGGGTGGTCGCCACCCCCGACGAGGCCCGGCAGATTTTGGGTCTACGAGCCCGCTGACTCTGGGGATTGACCGCGTTATCCCTCTGCCATGGCTTCACCGACCTTCACTGCCTCGCTCGACGAGGGCCGCAAACGTTTCGAAGAAGGCTCGTTCTTCGCTGCCCACGAGGCGTGGGAATCGGGCTGGAGACAGACGCGCGGGCCCGAGAAGCGGGTGCTGCAGGTGCTGGTGCTCTGGTCGGCTGCGCTCCATCACCACACGCAAGGCAAGGAGCTGGGCGCGAACCGGCTCTTGCTCCGCGCGCTGGAGCGACTGGGCGAAGT
>JAYTAT010000692.1:0-3246 GCA_043737315.1 Archangium sp. | reverse complement strand
CACGCCGCTCGACGAGTCGGGGCCTTGTTACAAAGATCTCGAGCAGGTGCTGGGGGCGGTCGAGCTGGCGGGCCTCGCACACGTCGATCGTCGCCTTCGTCCGGTCGCGTGCATCAAGGGCAACGACTGAAAAACAGTGTGCTCTTTCTACGCTCCCCCTCGGTCGTGGCACGGGGCTTGGGCCTCAGCCACCGGGGCCGTCGCGTGTGCGGGCGCAGGTCCACTCCTGATTGAGAAAGGCGAACTTCCCGTCGAGCCCGAGCACCATCACGTCGAGGGCCTGTCGCCCTTCATCACGCACCCCTCAGCCTGGCCGCATTTCCAGACAGGCAGGCGAGGTTCTCAGGCCAGGGCCAGGAACGACTCGAGCAGCCGGGTCACTTCGGCCATCTGCGTGGTGTCGCTCAGCTTCACCGCGATGCGCCCCTGCGTGAGCAGTGTCTTGACCTGCCCCACCACGGCGTCTGCTTCAGGGCTGGGATTCTCTTCTGCGCTCGTCTCGAGAATTCGCACCAGGCGCTCGGCTTTATCGAGCACCCGGGGGAACTGCTTGAGCACCAGCGCCTTGTCTTTCTCGGCCTGGCGATTGGCGTAGTCCGCCTGCTCCTGCACCAGCTTGTCGACTTCTTGCGGCTGCAGGGTGGTGCGGGCATCGATGCGAATGGCCTCGGCGATGCCCGTCGTGGTGTCGACCGCGCGTACCGAGAGCGTGCCTTCGTTCGACAGCTCGAAGGTCACCTCGATGGGCACGTCAGCGCGCCGCTCGACGGTGAGATCGCCCAGCACCACCTCGCCGAGTTTGGTGCACTCGTCGGCCCACTCGCTCTCCCCCTGAAAGATCGGGATGCGCGCGGTGGTCTGACCGGCGCGATTGGGAAGGAAGACCTCTTTCGAGCTCGAAGGCACCGCCGTATTGCGGGCAATCAGCTTGCGCACCGTGCCGCCCAGCACACCGACCGACAACGAGTGCGTCGCGACGTCGATGAGCGTGGTGGCGCCCGCTCGATTGGCGAGCTCAGCCGCGTGCACCGCCGCCCCCAGCGCGACGGCTTCATCGGGGTTGAGACCCGAGACCGCAGGGCGGGAAAAGAACTCCTGCACCAGCCTGCGCACCAGCGGCACGCGCGTCATGCCACCCACCAGCATCACCGCCTCGATGTTCTCAGCGTCGAGCTTCGCTTCACCCAGCGTGCGGCGCACCACCTCGAGGCAACGTTTGCTCAAGGGCTCAGCGAGCGACTCGAAGAAGTCGCGGGTGAGCGCGGTGTCGAGCTGACAGAAGCGGCCGTCGTTGCCCTCAGAGTGATCGCCCAGCTCGGTCGCCGAGAGAAAGGCCTCGGGTTGATCAGACAAGGTGCGCTTGGCCCGCTCGGCCGCGTAGCGGAGCCGCTGCATCGAGACACGATCCTTGAGCACCGCCTCGCGATAGAGGTCGGGCACCTGCGCGACCAGCCACTGCACGATGCACGCGTCGAAGTCGTCGCCACCGAGCTGCGGATCGCCGCCGGTCGCCTTCACCTCGAACACGCCGTTCTCCATCTCGAGGATGGACACGTCGAACGTGCCGCCGCCCAGGTCGAACACCAGCACGCGCCCGCGCACCGAGTTCACCAGGCCGTATGCGATGGCCGCCGCGGTGGGCTCGTTGACGATGCGCAGCACCTCGAGGCCCGCGATGCGCGCGGCTTCACGCGTGGCCTGGCGCTGACCGTCGTCGAAGTTCGCAGGCACGGTGATGACGCAGCGCGAGACCGAACGGCCGAAGTGCGCTTCGGCATCGAGCTTGAGCTCGCCCAACAACATCGCAGAGACCTGCGTGAGCGGCATGGTGCGGCCGGCCAGCTTGATGCGCACCTCGCCCGACGGGCCTTGAATCAGCGAGTAGGGCACCACCGCCCTGGCCGCCACCGCGAGCTCACTGGTCCACCGTTTGCCGATGTACCGTTTGGTGGCGGGGGCGACGCGGTCGGGCGCCTCGTCACCCAGCATCTGCGCGCGCTCGCCGACCACCCGGTCACCCAGGGCCGTGAAGCCCACCACCGACGGCGTGAGGCGGGAGCCCTGGCGGTTCGGGATGACGAAGGGCCGCCCGTTCTCCACGCTCGCCACCGCGGAGTAGGTCGTGCCCAGGTCGATACCAATCACGGGTTCCATTCCGGCGGCAGACCTTAGCTGTGAAAGGAAGGAGACAGCGGGGCTTTCAAACGGCGACCGCCGGCCACGCACGGGGCCCCGCGCTGGGTCAGTTCAACAGCGAGTTCCCCTATCCGGCGGCGGGGCGCACGGCGAACCAGCTGCGCACGCTCGAGACCCCGGGGTTCTTCAGCGCTCCGCTCTCAGGTGCGGTGGAGACACTGTCTCGCTAAGAGCCGCCTTTCGGCACGGGGCCCCGCAGATTGGCGGTACGCACTGGTGGATTACGTCGTTGTCGGTCTGCCCCCCGGTTCCTCGAGATCCACCACCTCGCCCGCCGGCGCAGGGCTGGTCTTTCGCGGGTCGTCAGGCCCTGGTCGCAGCCGCGAGCACGCGCTGCACCAGCATCATCCTGAACGCCGTCCACGCGAACCGCTCGGCCATCTTCGGGTCTGCGGTCAGCGCCTGCTCCATCTGCTCGGGCGAGAAGCCCATGTCTTCTGCGATGGGCGTGAGCTGGGCGAGCACGTTCTCTTTGGTGAGCGAGGGCGGGTGCTTCTCACCGAGCACGCGCAGGCCGAGCTCGAGTCGCAGTCGCTCTTCCGTCATGCGCCGCGTCTCGAGGTCGGCTTTCCACTGCGCGAGCGCCTGCTGCTGTACGTCGACGGGCAGGCCTGCTTCACCCATCGTCGTGCCCTCGGTGCGCGCCCAGCCCCGCTCGAGCTCGGCGTCGACCAGCGTCGAAGGAACCTCACCCTTCCATCGCTTCGCGAAGGCTGCGAGCACCGCGTTCGTCCACTCGCCTTCGGCTTCTTCCGCGCGCTCCAGGGCGAGCTCGCGCACCAGGGCGATGAGCGTCTCGTCGAACGTCGCGCCCAGGCCCAGCAGCGCGAAGCCCGCCTCGGCCCCCCCTTCGGGCGGCGTCACTTCTTGCGCGTTGTGCACCACCACCGTCACGGCCACCGTCTTTCCTGCTGACGCAGCGGAGTCCTCAGGCAGCTTCACTTTCACCGTGCACGACTCACCGACGGGCAGGCCGACGAGGGCCTCGAAGAGCCCGGGCCAGTGAGGCGACGGCTCGACGGTGGTGTTCCAGAAGCGGCGAAAGGTGAA
>JAYTAT010000691.1:0-1160 GCA_043737315.1 Archangium sp. | reverse complement strand
TGGTGAAGCCTGATGGTCGTGGTCAGCGGCGCCTGCATTCCGAAGCCGCGCAAGACACGCGGTGGGATGCAGGCGAGTACGAAGCCGGTGAGGCCGATGCGGTGTGGACTCCCGATTCGGCTGAGCTGGTGTTCTCAGCGCGCGGGCCTCGCGGGTACTGGCACCTGTACTCGGCCGATGTGGCCACAGGGTCGCTCGAGCAGCTCACCGATGGCGCGTGGGATGATCAGTTGCCCGCGCTCAGCCCTGATGGGAAGTGGCTCGCGTTCGTGTCGAGCCGCGATGGGAACGCTGAGGTGTACGCGATGCCCCGCGGTGGTCAGCCGAGCCGCGTGACGTACGAGGCGGCCTCAGACTGGAAGCCGCTGTGGGTGCCGGCGAAGTAAGCCACTGGAAAGAACCGCAAGGAATGAGGAGCAACCAGGAACCTCAGGGCGTGTTGATGTTGTCCCAAATCACGGTGCTCGAGGCCGGCTCTGCCGCGTAGGTGCCCGCGCCGATGCCGATGCTCATGTCCGTCCAAGACGCGGCGAAGGGCGTGGGGATCGAGCCGAGCTGTCGAAAGCCCGCGTCATCATTCCTGGCCTCGACGAAGAGCGTTCCTGCCCGTTCCCTCATTCGGAACACGCGGAGGGTGCCCAGGGGGAAGTAGCCCAGAGGCGCGCTGTAGGTGCCGGCGTTGAGCAACTGGAGGTGAACCTGGCCGCTGCCGACGTTGAGGTACAGACAACGCGTACCGGTGCTGAAATCACAGCCCCCTGCGACCGCCTGCATGGTGGCCAATGACTGATCTCCTGCGCTGACCAGCTCCAACTGCAGCTCAGAGTCGATGAGATCGTAACGTCGGCGCGAATAAATTCGAGCGAAGTTGATGGTGCCCGGCGCCGTGATGGCGTGAAACCGCTGGTCGACCACCGAACAGTTCGGCGCCGTCGGCACCCAGTTGAACGCATCGAAGTCTCCCGAGTTGAAGTCGTCTTTGAGCTGCACCAACTTCTCGATGCACACCGCACCAGCACCACACCGCGCCCCCACGCAGCCCGCATCTGAGTTGCAGGCGGTGCTGCAGCTGTCGCTGATTCCATTGCACGCGTAGCCCCCCGCGCAGGCGACAGAGGGCGTGCGGCCAAGCGCAGCCACCAGACATTGGCCTTCATTCC
>JAYTAT010000690.1:0-1160 GCA_043737315.1 Archangium sp. | reverse complement strand
TGCCGCGGGCCGAACGTCTCCAGCTGACTGCCCGGCATCGCCGTGGTCTTCCAACCCACCACTTCGCTGAAGAAGACGCGCGCGATGGCCCAGTCTTTTGGCGGCGAGTTGCTTCCCAGTAGAACTCACCTTGCTGCGGCGGGGCGTACGCCGCGTCACCGCTCGTGACCTTCATCACCGAGAACGCAGCACCCCGTAAATCGACGATCCACCGCGCCTTCAATTTCTCTGGCCACCTCGACCGACGCGTCGACGTCAGGCACCGGCACGGAACTCATCCAGTCCGGAGCCATGTCGGCGCCTTGCGCGAGCGCCATCAGGCCGCCCACCTACGACTCCCCCCCGAGAGCCCGCCGTAAAAGACGCCATCTCGTACGGCCACGCCGCCTCTTTCGGCCCGCCTCCGTTCCCTTGAATTGTTTTAAAGACCACGCGGTGCAGCGGTGGTTGTTTTCCCCAGTCGTCGATGGCCTGACCTTCGCGGGCACCGCAGTGCTGTCGTTCGCGCTCGCGCTGACCTTGCCGATGCTGGGCGTGAGCAGTGACACGCCGCCCTGGGTGTTCCTGCTCTTCGTGGTGTTCATCGACGTGGCGCACGTCTGGTCGACGCTGTTTCGCGTCTATTTCGACACCGAAGAATTGCGCCGCCGCCCGCTGCTCTACACCGCAGCACCGCTGCTCGCGTACGGCCTGGGCGTCGCCGCGCACGCATTCTCGGCAGAGTTGTTCTGGCGGGTGCTCGCCTACGTCGCCGCGTGGCACTTCATTCGCCAGCAGGTGGGGTGGATGGTGCTCTACGGCCGCCGCGCAGGCAGCAGTGAACGCGAGCTGAATTGGGATCGCGCCGCCCTCCTGGCTGCGACCCTGGGGCCGGTGGTGTGGTGGCACGCGCACCTCCCCCGCGCGTTTTGGTGGTTTCGTGAAGGCGATTTCGTCAGCGGGCTCCCGGCCTGGGTGGGCACGGTGGCGCTGGGCGTTCATGCGCTGGTGTTGTCGGGCTGGCTCGGGCAGGCGCTCCTCTTTCGAAGGCTGCATGCTGGAAAATCGCTGCTGCTCTTCGCCACGTGGCTGAGCTGGTTTGGCGGCATCGTGCTGGCGCAAAGCGATCTCGCGTTCACGGTGATGAACGTCGCGCTGCACGGCGTGCCGTACCTCGTGCT
>JAYTAT010000689.1:0-3249 GCA_043737315.1 Archangium sp. | reverse complement strand
CCTGGGGACGAACCAGGATTTTTGACCCTGCCGGGATTCGAACCCGGGTTTAAGCCGTGAGAGGGCTCCGTCCTAGGCCACTAGACGACAGGGCCGATCAGCAACAACGAACTGCAAAAGCGGCGCGGGAAGTACGGGAATCGCGCCGGGGTGTCAACCCACTTGTTCACGTTCGATTCGCGGCGGTCCTGACGGGAAAAATCAAAAGCCCCGGGACCTCATCGAGGCGCCCGGGGCTTTCTTGAGCGGCGGAAGGGATTCGAACCCTCGACCCTGAGCTTGGGAAGCTCATGCTCTACCAACTGAGCTACCACCGCGTGAATCGATGAATAGCCGCACCAGCTTCGGCGCGTCAACGCTTTCGACTACTTCTTCACCTTGCGGTGAAACGGCAGTCTGTACCCGAACTTGAGCAGGCTCTTCGCGCCCGCCGCAAAACCCTCAGGAGACTGGATTTCCCAGTCGAGGGCGTCGGCGATGCGAACGATCTGGTTGAAGCAGAACGCCACGAACAACGCGTCTTCAGCCGCTTCCTTCGAGACGCCTGCCGCCTTGAGCTCGTGCGCATCGGCCACCGCGACCGTGCCGACGGTCATCTTCTCGAGGTAGGTGCACATCGCCTTGACCTGCGGCGAGACGGGCGCGGTCCGATGGTCCGCCAGGACCGCGGCGACCACGTTGGCTCCGAGTTCTGACGACGCGACCGCGCCGTGGGCAGCCGTTCAAAATCGACAGCGATTGAGGTTCGCGATGAACGCGGCAAACAGCTCGCGCTCTCCGATGATCCACGCGCCGTCACCGCGCATCACCGGCTGCAGCAGGTCGTTGAACCGATCGCCCCAGAACGTGCGCCGGTACAGCAGCGTGCGCACCACGTCAGGCGCAGGCCTGCCGCCTCCCGCCAGGCGCAACAGCCCGAGCACCAGGCGTTCCCTGAACGAGTGGCCGTGCGCGACACCCGCGAGACGAATGGTGGTCATGAATCAGATCCCCACGCGGCATCCAGCGCTGCAAGCCCCGCGTCGTGGCGCTTCTTCGCGGCCCCAAACGCGGCACAGACCGTGACTTCGAAGAGCACGTCATCGGAGTGCGACGTCTGCAGCTCTCTCACCTGCTCCGGCGTCACCTCGTACGCAGCGGAGTGGATCTGCTGAACGTAGGCGCCGAGGCCGCCTTCGCCTTCACCTGACGCAGCCGCTGCACGGAGGGCGGGCGTCGCGTGGCCTGGCCCCTCGAGCAGGGTCTCTCGCAACACTTCGAGGGCCTGCGTGTGCGTCGCGCGGCGGGAACTCACGAGACGGCACCATGCCACAACCGAGCGAACACTCGCACCGTGGTATGAGCCGCCCGCCTCGGGTGTCCCACGCGAACGGGCTCGCGTGTCACAAGCACCGGCAGGGAGTGGTCTTTTGATGGGGCCGCCAACGAGCGGAGGGCTGACCCGTGACGAGGTGCAGCGTCTCTATGCGCAGTTCGCGCCGGTGGTGTTTCGCCGCGCCCGGGTGCTGCTCGCTCGTGACGCGGACGCGTGGGACGTAGTTCAGGAGGTTTTCGAGCGCATGTTGACCCACGGTGCAGCCTTTCGCGGCGAGTCGAAACCGATGACGTGGGTCTATCGCGTCACGACCAACGTCGCGCTCAACCAGATCCGCAGCCGCAAGCTGCGTGAGCCCCTGCTGACCGTGGTGCCGGTGGAGCCTTCGACCTCGGTCGATCACGTGGAGGCCCGACAGCTGCTCTCGCGCTGGCTGGGTCACCTCACTGATCGCGAGATCGAGGTGGCCACCCTTCTCTTCATCGACGGGCTGACCCAGCAGGAGGTCGCCGACGTGCTCGGCCTGTCGCGCAAGACCATCATTCGTGAGGTGGAGGAGCTGCGGCAGAAGTTGGAAGCGCTCGGTGCGTTGCCGGAAGGAGTGGCATCGTGAGCGGACATCTCTCTTCGCTGCAGCTCGATGAAGTGGTCGCGGGGCTGGGCGATGCGCCCGATCACTTGAGTCACTGCCCGCAGTGCAGGCAGCAGATCGAGCAGCTGCGCGGTCAGAGCGCTGCGTTCATGGCGCGCCCGGAAGCAAAGCGGCAGTTGGAAGTGCTGGCTCCCAAACCGCAGCGGGGATCGTTCTTGCGGGTGCTGGCGATCGCGTTGCCGCTGGCCGCGGGCATTGCGCTGTTCTTCGCCTGGCCTCGGGAGATCCCGGAGGACAGGGTCAAGGGTGCTCCGACGATCCTGCTGCTGGATGGCGCGGGGAACGCGGTGACGCACGCAGCGCCGGGCAGCCGGCTGACGCTCGCGGTCGGCGCGGCGGGGTTCTCGCGGGTTCAGATCTTCGCAGTCGATGCGGAAGGCAAGAGAGAGGCGCTGTATTCGGGTGCGGTGGCGGCGGGGGCACGGGTGCCGCTCACCCAGCTCGAGGTGACGCCGGGCGACGTGACGGTGACCGCGGTGTTCGAGCGCGACGCTGAACGGCAGAGCGTCAGCGTGAAGTTGGCCGTTCCTTGAACGCACGGAGGACCGGTGTGGTCGGGCCTCCCCTTCTCGCCGCGCTCGCGATCCTTCTCGCCCTGCCCGCCCTGGCCGAAGGCCGGCGCTTCGGTCTGGTGGTCGGCGAAAACCGCGGGCTGGCCGCCGAAGAGCAGCTCCGCTTCGCCGAGACCGACGCGCGCAAAGTGAAAGAAGCCCTCGTCGACGTGGGCGGCTTCTCTGCGCACGACGTCACCGCACTCGCTGGCGCCGACGCCACCACGCTGCGCGCCGCCCTCGCGCGCCTTCGGGAGTCGATGGGTCCAGGACCACACGAACGGCTGATCATCTACGTCTCTTCGCACTCCGGCGACGGCAGGCTTCACCTCGCGGGCACCGAGCTTCCGCTGCAGGAGCTGGTCGACTTCATGCGCGCAGCCCCCGTGCAGGTCGGGCTCCTGGTGATCGACGCCTGCCAATCGGGTCGCGTGACGCAGCTCAAAGGCCTCAAACCCACCGACCTCCCGGCGACCCGCATCGAAGCGTCGGGCGTCGAAGGCCGCGTGCTCATCTCGGCCTCGGGCGCCGACGAGTACGCGCAGGAAAGCGATGCGCTGCAAGGCAGCTACTTCACCCACTACCTCGTCACCGGGCTGCGCGGCGCCGCCGACACCTCTCGAGACGGCAAGGTCACGCTCGACGAGGTGTACGGCTGGGCCTGGGCGCGCACCATCGAGGCCACCTTCTCGTCTCGGGGCGGCGTACAGCGCCCTGCGTTCTCCGTCGAT
>JAYTAT010000688.1:0-1163 GCA_043737315.1 Archangium sp. | reverse complement strand
GGCTGCCGACCTTCGTGAAGACCAGCGGGGCCCATGGCCTGCACGTGCTCATTCCACTCGCGGGGCAGCTGGATCACACGGGGGCGCGGCAGCTGGCCGAGTTGTTGTCGCAGTTGCTCGTGGCAGATTTTCCGAAGATCTCCACGCTCGAGCGCTCGATCCCGAAGCGGCAGGGGCGGGTGTACGTCGATGCGCTTCAGAACGGGCAGGGCAAGCTGATCGCCAGTCCGTTCTGCGTGAGGGCTCAAGAGGGGGCGCCGGTGTCGATGCCGCTCGACTGGAGCGAGATCGCAGAGGGGCTGACCGCCCGTACTTTTACTTTGAAGAATGCGATCGCCCGGCTCGAAGCGAGAGGGGACCCGATGGCGGCGGTGCTGACTTTGAAGGTCGACCTTGGCTCTGCTCTGGCGAAGCTGGCTTAGCGGCCCTGCGCGATTCGGCGAATGGCGACTCCGGCGATGTGCATGCCGAAGATCGAGGTCACGTAGGCCACCGAGCCGTCGATCTGGTTGCGGTGCTCACACGAGTGAAACTCGTTCTCACCGTGAGGGCACACGCACATGAAACCGCCCGAGGCCTCGTCGTACTTGAGGTCGAACGGATCACGCCGCGGCTCGATCGAGAACACTGCGGTGATGCCCGTCGGCTTGTTCGTGTCGATGCCGTGCTTGCGTTTGAGCAGCTTGCGCACGTCCTTCGCGAACGGATCCATGTGCGTCTCGCACAGATCGTCCACCCGGATGTACGTCGGGTCGAGCCGGCCCGCAGCGCCCATCGAGCTCACCACGGGGATGCCGCGCTTCACGCACTCGTTGAGCAGGTGCAGCTTCGCCTTGATGTTGTCGATCGCGTCGACGACGTAGTCGATCTTGCCCGCGAGCATCTGCTCGGAGAGCTCTTCCCGGTAGAACTCCTTGATCGGCGTCACGTCGACGTCGGGGTTGATGCTCTTGCAGCGCTGCGCCATCAATTCGGCCTTGCCCTTGCCGACCGTGCTCACGGTCGCGTGCAGCTGCCGATTCGAGTTCGTCACGCACACCACGTCGAAGTCGACCAGCGTCAGCTTGCCGACCCCGCTGCGCACCAGGCCCTCGACCGTATAGCTGCCGACGCCGCCCAGGCCGAACACCACCACGTGCGCGTCTTGAAGCCGGCGCATGCCC
>JAYTAT010000687.1:0-1163 GCA_043737315.1 Archangium sp. | reverse complement strand
CGAGCGCAGAAACGCCCTGGCCCCTGAGCCGCGCCCAGGTGTTCGGCGCCGTCAGCTTGAACGCCTCGATCAGGATGCGCCGATTCCACAAGGGCGTGCCGGTGCGAGAGCCGAGCACGCGCCCCAGGTGGCGCTCGGGTTCAGAGTTGCCCAACGCACGGGGCAGGGTGTCGGAAGAACCGGTCGCGTATTCGTCGAGCTGGGCCAGGCTGCGCGAAACGGAGAACCAGCCGGTCAGCAGGGCCTGAAGCTGAGCCTCTGTTTGGGCAGGTACGCACGCAGAGGCGTTGCGCATGGTGCCCCGCAGCATCGAGGCCGTCTGGGCCGCGACGTCCTGGCAAAGCTGATCTTTCTGAGCGACGCAGGCCTCGACCTTCGCCGACGACGCGCCGAACTTTTCTTCGCTCTGCTCGAGCTCGCTCTGGCACCGTTCCCGGGCGGCCGACTCGCGGCGGGTGGTGTCGTTGCAGGCGGCCAGCGTGCGCTGGGCGATCGCCAGGCGTTGTTCGACCTCGACGCAGCTGACACCTGCGTCCATCGCGGCAGCGGCGCTGGTCGAAAGAAGGATGCTGAGGGCGAGAAAGAACTTCAAAGGCTGGAACAAAGTGGAATGCCCGCCTCCGGGCGCGCTGGGAAGTGTGAAATTCGGCGGGCAGGGTATACGGCATTTCGTGGAGTTCCAGAGCGTCAGTCTTTCCCCCAGGGCCGGGGTCCGCCGGGGCTTCCTGTCGGGCCTGACCGTCGTCGCCTTGCTCTACGTCGCCGCGTTTCCGGCACGGCTGGCGGGGGCGCTTCACGGGTGGGGCGCGCTCTCGACGAGGCTCGAAAAGTCACTCGCCGGCGCGTTGATGGATCTGTCGGCCGTGGTGCTGGTCATCACGCCGCTGGTGGCCCTGCTCACGCTGCTGATGCCAGCGACGCTCCGCTTCACGCGCAGCGCCCGGTGGCAGCGGTTGGGCGCAGTCATCTGGACTTTCCCCTTCGGCTTCGCGTTGTGGGTGCTGACCGTCGTCGCGCAAGAGGTGAAGTCGGAGCGCGGCTCGTTTCCCACCATGTTCGACCTGCTCGAGGGCGGAACGAACGCGTCTTTCCTCGAAGGCACGCTGGGCTTTCTTCGGTACGAACGCATCTGGGTTCCCGCCGCCGTCGGCTGCGTGCTGGCC
>JAYTAT010000686.1:0-3255 GCA_043737315.1 Archangium sp. | reverse complement strand
GGTTCTCGTCGGTCACTGTGAGCCCCGCATACGACTCACGCGTACGCGCGAGCAGAAGCCAACGTGCCGGAAGCGCCCAGTTGCTCTTCGCCTGACTCAGAATCACGGCAGGCACGAGACCCACTTCTTTCCCCACGCGCGAAGCGACCGGCACGAGTTCGAGGGATCGATTCGACAGGTGCAGCGCGAGCACCCCACCCGGCGCGAGGTGCGAGGCGTACAGCGTCATCGCCTCTTTCGTGAGCAGGTGCACCGGCACCGAGTCACTCGAGAACGCGTCGAGCACGAGCACATCGAAGGCCTGCGGTGATTCGCGTTCGAGCGTGGTGCGTGCATCACCCAGCGCGACCTCGATCTTCGCCTTCGAGCCCGAGAGAAACGTGAACGACTCGCTGCGTGCGTAGTCGATCACCGCCGGGCTTATTTCATAGAAGCGGTACACGTCGCCCGGCCTCCCGTAGGCCGCCAGCGTGCCGGTGCCCAGGCCAATCACGCCCACTCTGCGCGGCGTGGCACGTTCGAGCGACAGCAGTCGGCCCACGCCACTCTCCGGCGCGTAGTAGGTCGTCGGCAGTTCGCGATGAAATCGCTGCTGCGCACCATGCACCGTGCGTCCATGCATCAGCAGGTTCGTCTCATCGTCGCCGTCGCCGGAGAGCGCGATGCGCACCACTCCAAAGAAGTCGCGGCGTGAAGCGAGCACACCCACCTGGTTGTTCAGCATGCCTTTCAGCAGCAACATCGCCACCACGGCGATCAGCGGCCATGCAGCGCGAACGACGTTGCGCGAAGTCTGCTGCAGCGCGAGCGCACCCAGCACGAACACGATGCCCAGCTCGAACTCGTGGAAGCCTGAGAAGAGCGCCGGTGCGAGCAGCCCCACGAAGACGCCGCCCAACGCGCCTCCCAGCGCCATCGCCGCGTAGAAGAAGGTGAGCTGCGACTCGGGTGGTTTCGTCGCCGCGAGCTCTCCGTGAGAGGCGACGCAGGCGACGAACAGGAACAGCACGAACACCGCGATGCGAAGAGGCAGGGGCAGGTTGACGTCCTGACAGCGCAGTCCCGCTACGCTCAGCGCCAACACCGCAAGCACCGGCAAGACGAGCGAGCGGCGGTACCATCGCTCACTCTCGAAGGTGACGATGAAGCTCAACAGGTAGACCACCAGCGGCAGCACCCAGAGAAACGGAATCGGCGCGACCTCCTGCGTGAGGTGATTGGTCACCGCGAGGAGCAACACCACCGGCCCTGCCGACAACGCAAGCCAGCTCGCCAGCGGCCGCGGAGCACGGCTCACTTCGCGCCTGGGCGCCGCTTCACCACTCAGGCCACGCCCTGCGAAGGCCAGGCCTGCTGCCCACGCCACGAAGCCCACCGCCCACAACCAACCCTGCGCACGCAGTGGAGCTGCCGGCTCCAACAAAAAGGGATAGGCCAGCAGCCCCAGCAGCGAGCCCGCGTTCGACACCGCGTACAGCCGGTACACCGAGCCGGTGCTCGCGCCCGAGCCCGACGCCCACGCCTGGAGCAACGGCCCCGTCGTCGCGAGCGCGAAGTACGGCAAGCCGACCGAGAGCAACAACGTCAGCAACAACCGCGCTTCCGGGTACGAGCTGTCAGGCGGCCGCAACGCGATGCCCGGAATCACCGGGCCGCCCCACCACGCAGCGGTGAGCGCGAGCGAAAGACCGGCCACCCCCACCAGCGTGAGCTGCGTGGTCACCTGCCGGCGAGGCGACAACCGGCCCACCAGACCGTGTGTCCACGCGTAGCCGCCGAGCAGCAGCAGTTGAAAGAACAGCTGGCAGGTGGTCCACACCGCAGCTGACCCACCGAACCAGGGCAGCAGCGCGCGAGCCGCCATCGGCTGCACCAGGAACAAGAGAATCGCTCCGAGCGAGACGGTGAAAACAAAGCGGCTCATCTAACTCTGCGTTCTCATGGAGTCGCGCGTACGTGCGGGGCTTCGGCACACTGTCGCACACCGCAACCAAAAGGCGGATGAGGCAGATGATGAAGGATGATGAAGATCAACCCACCCCGACCCTCTTTGCCTGTCAGCCAGCCCCGCGGTGCGCCGCAGCTTCCGGCTCGACCGCCTCCGCGGGCTGACAACGATGGTTTTGAGACCACCAGGTCGGGCCCGGTCTCGCTGGGCACCGCTTCCGTCCAGAGCCCCGGTGAACAGCTGATCGCGCTCGCGCGCAGCGTGATGGGCACCAAGGCCCACGACCTCAAGCTGGCCAACAACACCAGGCTGGGCGAGGCGATGCAGGACTGGGTGCCTGACACCGTCAACTGCGCGAACTTCGTCTCGGGGCTGCTCGAGGCTTCGGGTCAAGTCGGCAAGGGGGGTGGCCACGCAGCCGTCACCACGCTCGTCGGGAAGCTCAAGAAGAACCCGAACTTCACCGAGGTCTCACTCGAGAACGCGAAGCCCGGTGACGTGGTCGCCTTCGAATACAACAAGAAGGACGGCACCAAGGGCCACCACGTCGTGGTCTTCGAAGGCCGCGATGCGAAGGGCAACCCCAGGTTCATCGGCTCGAACAACATCAACAAAGACGGCACGCAGTCGATCAGCTCCACCACCGGCTTTCCCAAGAGCTGGAAGCCCATGGCGGTGATGCATTACTCCGGGCCGCCGCCTGCGAACGTGCAGGTTCCCACCGGGCCTTCTGCGTCTGCTCCGACGGCGCCCTCAGGTCCGGCCGCACCTTCCGCGGGAACGGCCTCGAACGTCGACGGCATCACGGCTTCTCAGTCGACGTGGCTGCGCAACGGCACGACCGGCCCTGGGGTGGAAGACCTGCAGAAGAAGCTCGCTGCCGCTGGGTTCGACCCCGGCCCGCTCGATGGTGAGTTCGGCCCCAAGACGCAGGCCGCGGTGCGCGCGTTTCAGCAGGCGAAGGGTCTGCAGGTCGACGGCATCGTCGGTCCCGAGACGCGCGGCGCTCTGATGGGCCAGCCCGCTCAGCCCACGGGCCCGACGCCCAAAGGTGGCGAGACGCCGGTGGGTCCCAGCACGCCGACGACTCCTGCGACGCCTTCGGGAAACACCGCGACCGCTCGCGAACTCGAGGCGATGGCGCTCAAGAAGCACGGCCCTGAGTTTCTCTTGAAGGTCAAAGAGATGTCGACTCGCCTCGGCGTCAAGCCTGAGTGGGTGCTCGCCGTCATGAAGAACGAGAGCGGCATGAGCACCACCGCGAAGAACCCCAATGGCGGCGCGACCGGGTTGATTCAGTTCATGCC
>JAYTAT010000685.1:0-3255 GCA_043737315.1 Archangium sp. | reverse complement strand
GAGCTGCGCCTCGGGGAGCGGGTACGTGCCTTCCGACTCCACCGGGTTCTGCGTGGCGAACACGGTGAAGAGGGGCGAGAGCTGAATGTGTTTTCCCTCGAGCGAGACGGCGCGCTCCTGCATCGCCTCGAGCAGGGCCGACTGCGTCTTCGCAGGCGCGCGATTGATCTCATCGGTCAGCAGGAGGTCAGTGAAAATCGGCCCCCGCACCAGCACGAACGACTGCGACTTCAGATCGAAGATGCTGGTGCCCAGGATGTCGGAGGGCATCAGGTCGGGCGTGAACTGAATGCGCTTGAACTCAGCGCTCACGCTGCGTGCCAGTGCCTTCGCCATGAGCGTCTTGGCCACGCCCGGCACGCCTTCCAGCAGCACGTGACCGCCCGCGATGAGCCCGCAGAGCATGAGCTCGAGCGCTTCGTCCTGCCCGACGACCGCTTTACGCACCTCGCGCAGGCTCGCTTCACGCACGGCGGCCGCGATGGTCACCGCCGCTGATTGCGGCGCAGCTACTTCAGGCGGCAAGGCAATGGGTTCAGCAATCGGAGTCATCGTGCGTTCCTCTGGTGATTATTCAAAGATTTCCGGGCGACGGCAGCGAGCGTCGCGACCCGCTCGACGTCGGCTTCGGTGCTCGTCGCGGCCACCGCGCGGGCGATGTCGAGCAAGGCATTGGCGAGATCTTTGCGGCCCTTCACCTCGAGGGCTGCGCCGATTTCAGCGGGCTCCAGCCGCCCGCTCACGCCCGCCTTCACGGCGAAGTCAGCGGCCAGGTGTCTCAAGATGCTCGAGGCCGCGTGCCCGTGATGACGGCCTTCGCGGTACAGCCGGCTGGTGGCGAAGAGCGCGTCGGTGCTGCCCACCCGAAGCTCTTCGTCGGGGGCGTGCGGGCTGCCGAAGCGCTTGAGCGCCAGTGCCCAGAGCATCACGCCCAGCAGCAACTGGCCGACGGCGAAGTGCAGGCCGTAGCGCGCGGCGAACTCGCCCATCGAACGTTCACCGGTAAAGCCATGGTGGAACTCGTCGAACGCGATGGGCCCGGTGGTGGCGACGGCGGAAAACAAGGAGTGCCAGAACTGCGCGTTGTCGGCCACGCCGAGGCTGCGATTCATGGCGAGGCTGGGGGCGCCGATGATGATCACCCGGCCCTGGCCGTAGGGAAGCAGCGCTGCGACCGGCTTGTCGAACTTCTCGTCGATCAGCAGCGGCACGGCGCCCGGCGGCAGCTCGAGAAACGCGCGCACCTTCGTCACCACCCGTTCCACGCCCTGCACGTAGCGGCTGGGCTGCGCCGGCACGAGCGTGCGTACCGACAAGGAGGCGTCGGTGCGCTCGAGGGTGACGTTGAGATCTTCCAGCAGGCGCGCATCGCGGTAGCTCGAGGGCACGTAGACGAGCGTGGCTCCATTGCGCACATGCTCGAGCAGTTTTTCGCTCTCGTCGTTGCTGATGGCTGGTGACTTGAGCGCGTTGGTCCCGCGCGATTTGAACTCGGCGTCGTCAGCCTCGTCGTCTTCTGGCGTCTCGATGCCCGCGTCGCTGCCGTCGAAGGCGATCTTGTCGAAGCCCAGCTCGCGGGAGAAGCGCGTGCCCAGCAGCACCAGGTTCCGTTTCGGCGGGATGATGGTGAGATCCTGCTGGTGGCGGATGACGGGAAGCCCCGACTCCGAGAGCAACAGGTAGAGGGCGCGTGCGCCGTCGGGCTCGCTCTTGAAGGTCGAGAGCTGATCCGCAAAGCCGCCGCGACGGGCGCCCTGGAGCAGGAACCAGCCCAGCGCTCCGAGCAGCAACACGCCGCCCACCATGAGCAGTGGAAACCGGTCACGCACGGGTGCTGGTTCCTTTCGCGTGGACGAGGAGCGGCTCTGCCACCTTGCGAAACATCGCGTAGGCGAGCGAATCGACGCCCAGATTGCCGTACCAGGCGAAGTCGAAGCGACGGGTGAGGTCTTTGAAGCCGGCCTTCAAGCCGGAGGCGCCTTTGAACGCGAAGAGGTACTCCCAGTTGCTCAAGGTGGGGTCGTAGTCGATGACGCCGTCGCGATGCAGCCTCGAGAGCAGCGCGAGGTACAGATGGCGGATCGCCTCGCGGTACTCGCCCTTCGCGGCCAGCTCGTCAGCAAGGCCAGCCCAGGTCTCCGGAGGCTTCGACAGCGCGCTCATGGTGTCGTGTTCGAGCGGCTGCTCAGTGAGCCCTCCGGTTTCATCGAGCTCGGTCTGGCTGGGCTGCTTGCGCTTGAAGGACCTGATCAAGATGAACAGCAGCACCGCGGCGACCAGCACGATGGCGCCGATCATCACGGCATTCGCGCCCGCCATTGCAGGCGACGCGGTCACCTCGACCTCGGGCGGCGCCTTCCGATCGTCGGCGCGTTGTTTGTTGAGCCACTCCCACAGAGCCTTGAAAAGCTTCGCCAGCCAGCCCGGCTCGTCGGGCGGCGGCTCGTCTTCAGCCGTCTTTTCTGGATCAGAGGAGGTCTGGAACTCGCGGCGCGAGAGAATTTTTTTGGCGGTGTCTTGCGCATCGAGCGGGGCGGGTTGCTCCTGCAGTTCGGCGTAGAGCCGCAGGCCCTCGCGCAAATCGGCCTCGGCCGCGTCACAGTCATCGTCTTCGAACACCCGGCGCTCGACGCGCGAAAGCAGCCGGGTGAGGGAAGACTGCTCTTCATCGGGAATTCCCTGGCGTTCGAGGGGCGCGAGATCCACCCGCATGCCGCACTCGTCGGTAAGCTTCTCGGCGCGTTCGGTCAACGCCGACTCGGCCCGGGCGGGCAGAGCGAAGCTGAGCGCCAACGCGATGGCCAGCGCCACGCCTTTGGGCTTCTTGCGGCGCGGCAGTTGTTCGACCTGGGCTATCAAATCGAGCCCTTCCTGCCGAACCCGGCCGTCGATCAACATCAGGGTCGAGGTCGCCGCTCGTACCGGCTCGAACAACGCGAAGGTGACCGCAGCCACCGTGGCCAGCCAGGTTGGGTTGTCGAGCGAGGTGAAGCGCTCCACGAAAGTGACGTCAAAGCCGAACAGCCCGCGGCCCAGGGAGAGCACCATCTGGGTCATCAGGTGCACGTTGAGCGCGAGGATGAGCTGGCTGGCCCCGCAGACGCGAACCCAGGGAGCGATGTGCCGCGTGGGCCCCAGCAGCTTGGAGCACGTGCCGTAGATGCCCAGCACGCTGCCCTGGCCGCGCATGGTGGTCGCGTAGCCAGCAGCGTGCGCACCCACGAAGAGAAACCCGATGCCGATCGTGAAGACCCA
>JAYTAT010000684.1:0-1165 GCA_043737315.1 Archangium sp. | reverse complement strand
AGGTGATGGTCAAAGAGATCATCTTCCTGGGCGCCGCCAAGGTGCCGGTCGAGGAGCTCAAGGCGGCGATGGCCACGCAAGAGGGCGGCTACCTCTCGTTCCTCACCAGCCAGGGCACGTACCGCGAAGAGATGTTCCAGCGCGACCTGCAGGTCATCCAGATGGCCTACTTCGATCGCGGCTTCATCAACATCCGCGTCGACAAGCCGGTGGTCACGCTCTCACCCGACAAGCGCAACATCACCATCACCCTGCGGGTGGAAGAAGGCGAGAGCTACAAGGTCGGCAAGCTCGACTTCTCCGGTGACCTGCTCATCAGCAAAGAGATGCTGCACCGGCTGATGACCTCGAAAGAGAAGGCGACCTTCAATCGTTCGCTGCTCGCCCGCGACATCCAGGCGATCACCGACGTCTATTACGACTCCGGCCACGCCTACGCGAACATCACCCCGGTCACCGCGGTGAACGCCGAAGAGAAGACCATCGACCTGACCTTCGACGTGCAGAAGGGCCCCAAGGTCTACATCGAGCGCATCGACATCGTCGGCAACACCAAGACGCGCGACAAGGTCATCCGCCGGCAGCTGCGCGTGTACGAAGGCGAGCTCTTCAACGGCACCGGCATGCGCCGCTCGAAGGAGAAGGCCACTGCGCTGGGCTTCTTCGAGACCGTGGAAGTGACGCACAAGCCGGGCAGCGACGGCGAGCACGTGGTGGTGCAGGTCGAGGTGAAAGAGAAGTCGACCGGTACCTTCCAGGTCGGCCTGGGGTTCTCGAACGTCGAGAGCTTCATCTTCACCGCGCAGATAGCGCAGCAGAACTTCCTCGGGTGGGGCCAGTCGGTCTCTGCCAGCGCCCAGTTGTCGGGCCTGCGCAGCTTCTTCCAGCTCAGCTACTTTGACCCCTACTTCCTCGACACGAACTTCATCTTCAGCATCGACGCGTACCGCACGCAGCTCGACTTCTTCGGCTTCATCCGCGACGCGTTCGGCGGCACGGCCAGCCTCGGCTACTACGTCATCGCCGACGAGATGAGCGTCAACGCCGGGTACACCTACGAGAACGTGACCGTACAGGCCGGGGGCCAGGGCAACGTCGCGCCGCTGGCCGGCCAGTATCGGAGCGGCACCACCAGCGCCCTGCGCGCGTCCTGGACGTGGGACAA
>JAYTAT010000683.1:0-1165 GCA_043737315.1 Archangium sp. | reverse complement strand
GGTGCAGCACGCGCGCGCTGCCGTCACGCTCTGCGCTGCCCATGCACGCAGCGGCCAGCCAGGGCTCTGACGCGAGGCCTTCGTTCTTTGCCCAG
Source organism: Archangium sp. (assembly GCA_043737315.1). GTDB lineage: Bacteria > Myxococcota > Myxococcia > Myxococcales > Myxococcaceae > Archangium_A. The sequence continues at coordinate 1,070 of JAYTAT010000683.1, read as the reverse complement.
TCGTAGAAGTCGAGGCCGAGATCGACCAGGCGGCCCTGCGAGGCCGCGAGCTGCAGGCACTTCTGCCGCAGCGCGGGTGGCAAAGTGGCCGAGAGCTCGCCGTGCATTTCGCACGAGGTGGTGGGGCCCGTGCCAGGCACGAAGAGCTCTTCCATCGCAGCGGGACAGTTCGGCCCGGCGAGGTGACCTGAGAGCGGGCAGATGGCGAACACGTCGAGGCCGCGCCGATCGACGAGTGGCTGCGGCACCACGTCCTTCATGGCCTGCACCATCACGCGCTTGAAGATGGGGCCGGCGCCCGTGATGCCCGAGACCTGGATCATCGGCGTGCCGTCGAAGTTGCCGGCCCACACGGCGACCGTACGCTCCTTGGTAAAGCCCACCGTCCAGTTGTCGGAGTAGCCCTTCGAGGTGCCCGTCTTCGCAGCCGCGGGGAATGGAAGTCGCAGGGCGTTGTCGATGCCGAAGGCGCGCGCGCGGGCGGCGTTGTCGCTGAGGATGTGGGTCACCAACGCGACCGCGCGCGATTCGGCGAAGCGGCGCGGCTTGAGCTCTCGACGAATGGAGATTGGGTTTCCCTCTGCATCCCACGCCCGAAGCACGGGCACCAACGGGTGCACCACGCCACCTCGCGAAAGCCCCGAGTACGCACGCGCCGCTTCCCACAAGGAGACCTCGCCGTTGCCCAGGGCCAGACCGAGCCCGTAGTGCTCCGCGCCTGACTTGAGCGACTCGAAGCCGGCGCGACGCAACACGGCCAGCGCGTTGCCCAGCCCCACGTCGTCGGCCACGCGCACCGCCGGCACGTTGTAGGAGTTCGCCAGTGCTTCTCGTGCGCGCACCGGGCCATGCAGGCGGCGGTCGTAGTTCTTCGGGGAGTAGCTGCCTTTGGGTGCGTTGAAGGCGGTGTCGAGATCGGGGATGACCGTGGCGGGCGTGTAGCCGTGCTGAAAGGCCTCGGCGTAGATGAACGGCTTGAGCGCAGAGCCCGGCTGGCGGTGCATCTGAATGCCGTCGTTCTGCCCGAAGATCGCGTCATTGAAGAAGTCGGCCGAGCCGGCGTACGCGAG
>JAYTAT010000682.1:0-1166 GCA_043737315.1 Archangium sp. | reverse complement strand
ACTACTACGACGACTATGCGCTGTTCACCTGGGCGCACATCGACGATCACGACGTGCGCAGCGTGCTCACCGCCGACTTCTTCGTGGCGCGCTCAGGCAGCAACCCCACCTTCTACACGCCGGTCACCCTCAAGAACACGCAGGCCGTCGACCAGGCGCACCGCGCAGGCAACATGACCTCTGCGTGGACCCTGACCTACTTCGTGATGTTCACCGCGCTCCCGCGCAACGCCGCCTCGCAGATGTACCGCGCGTACCTGGGCCTCGACATCGCCAAGCAAGAGGGCCTCTACAGCGTCGCCACCGAGCCGCGCGACTACGACGCCAAGGGGGTGCAGGCCGCTGCGTGCGCTGCCTGTCACGCGACGCTCGACCCGCTCTCGTACCCGTACCGCAACTACAACGGGCTGTCGGGGGGCCAGAATTCGTTCGCCCGCTACGTGCCCAACCGCATGGAGACGCTCTTCGCAAACCAGGGCGCCACGCTGGCCATGACTCCGGAGAACGGCGTCATCTTGAACCAACCGGTCACCTCGCTGATGCAGTGGGCACAGGTCGCGTCCAACTCCGATGCGTTCTTGCGAGCCACTGCCACCGACTACTGGAAGCTGCTGATGGGCCACGCGCCCAGGGCTGAAGAGACCGCCGAGTTCGTGGCGATCTGGCAGGCGCTCAAGACCACTCACAACTATCGGGTCAAGCCGATGCTCCATCAGCTCATCCGCACGGAGGCCTACGGTGCGCCTTGAAAAATTGACGTGGGTGCTGGTGATCGCGCTGACCGGTTGCCCCCCGAAGATCGTGGAAAATGACGCAGGCACGGGCGGCGGTGCAGGTGGCGGCCTTTCGACCGGCGGAGGAAGTGGTGGCGGCAGCGGTGGTGGCTCGGGCGCTGACGCGGGGTACGCGAAGTCGGCCAAGGGTAACCTGCGCTTCAAGGGCAACGAGCGGCTGACCTTCGACTACTCGGTCGCGCTCGGCATTCCGTTCGATCAGCTCTGCAACGAGCTGGGTCAGTACCCCTGCACCTTCGCTGTGCACACCGTGGCGCTCGGCGGCGTCGACCCGTACGGCAAGGGCCTGTTCGAGACTGCCCAGGTCACCGGCTCGACGACGGCCATCGTGGTGGAGCGCGTGGCGCTCGCCTCGTGCGTGAAGCGCGTGAC
>JAYTAT010000681.1:0-3261 GCA_043737315.1 Archangium sp. | reverse complement strand
GGGGCTGACGTCTGCACCTCAGAGCCCTTCGACACCCCGGTCGGCCCCGCGATCGTCAACGCGTGCAAGGCGCCCTGTTCGGCGCCCGGCTTTCAGGGGGAGTGCCGCACGGACTACGTGTGCCAGGGCGCGCCCGGGGGGAACTGGTGTGCACCGCGTTGTCCCGCGCGCAGCTGCACCGGTGGCTCGACCTGCGACTTCGCCACCGGCGCGTGTCACTGAAATCCGCTCTCGCCGGCAAAACCGGGGGTTCTTATTGCCCTGAGCGGCCGTTACACTCTGTTTCGTGAGCCCGCTCGTCCTCGCGCTGGTGGTGATGCAGAGCGCCGTCTATTCATGGACGGACAAGTCGGGCCTAGAGCACTTCACCGACGATCTCCCTTCCATCCCCCGCGGGGTGAAGGTTCGAACGACCGACGGGGAAGTAATTTCCCGCATCGACAGCGACGTCACCCGGAACCCCCGACCCACTGTCGCGCCGCCTGCCGCCCAGCCCGCGATCCCCACGCCCTCTGAGCAGGCCTGGCGTCAGCTCTTCCGCACGGCGCGCATCCGGGTCAGCGAGCTCGAAGAAGAGATCGAGGCAGACCGCAAGAAGGTCGAAGAGGTCAACGGGCTTCCCGTGCAAACGGGTTTCGTCTGCAACACCGGGTTCTACAACCAGCCCATCTTCACCATGGGAGCGGTGGTGGTGAACGGTCAGCCGCTGCCCGGGCTGGGCGTCAGCGCCACCATGACCGGTGCGACCGTCATCAATCACCCGGTGCCGCTCTACGCCGCGCCCTGTTTCTTCTCGTTCAACCCAGAGTTCGAGCGCGTTCGGGAGCGCCTCGACAAGAACCGCCGCGAAGTGGTGCGCGCCCGGGAAGAGCTCGCCGATCTCGAAAGGCGTGCTTCGTTCGAGGCTGTTCCGCTCCACTGGCGTCGCTGATAGACGAGCATTCGGTTCGCAAGGTCTCGTAGCTCAGTTGGATAGAGCGTTGGTTTCCTAAACCGAAGGTCGCTGGTTCGATTCCAGCCGAGATCATTCGTCGCGCAGAGGGGTGTTCGTGGTCATCGGTGAAAAGCTCCCGTGGAGGGTGATTTTCCGCCTCCACGCGCCCTGGCTGGGGGCGACCGCGGCTGTCGCGATCCTCGCCTTCGTCGTTCGACACTTCTTCCAGGTGAAGATCCCCGTCACGCCGGTGCCGTTTCAGATCGCCGGTGTCGCGTTGGCCATCTTCCTCGGCTTTCGGAACAACTCGGCCTACGACCGTTGGTGGGAGGGCCGGAAGCTGTGGGGCGGGGTGGTGAACCAATCGCGCACGCTGGCGCGCCAGGTGATCACGCTCATGGTCGCTCCAGAGGGGGAACGGGCCGCGCTCTCTGAGCTGCAGAAACGAATGCTCTACCGGCACCTGGCGTGGCTGCAGGCGCTCAAGCAGCAGCTGCGCAGTCTCGAGATTCCTGGCGCCATCGCGGCGTACCTCTCGGAAGAAGAGCGCGCCGCCGCACCGGCACAAAAAAACGTGGCCGCGTGGTTGATGCACCTGCAGGGCGTCGATCTCGCCTGGGCCTCACGCCGGGGCTGGGTGACCGAGTTCAGGCTCGAGATGATCGATCGCGACCTGACCGAGCTCGTCAACATGCAGGGCGGCTGCGAGCGCATCAAGTCGACGCCCATTCCCACGGCGTACCGGGTGTTCACCCACCGCTTCACGCGCGTCTACATCACCATGCTCCCCATTGGCCTGCTCGAGCAGGTCGACCTCGCTGCGCTTCCCGTGTTGCTGGGCCTCTCACTGGCCTTCCTGGTGCTCGAGACCCTCGGGCGGATCCTCGAGGACCCCTTCACCATGGGCCCCAATGCGCTCGCCCTCAACGCCATCTGCCGCAACATCGAGATCAACGTTCGCCAGCAGATGGGGGAGACCGAGCTGCCGCCCCCGGTCGCCCCAGAGTTGTTTGGAAGCGTGCCGGTTCTCTTGTGAGTGACCTGCTCACGAAGAACACCGTGCCGCCGGCGGTGCTCGAGGTGGTCGCGGGCCTCCAGGCCGGGGGCTTCCGCGCCTTCCTGGTCGGTGGATGCGTGCGCGACATGTTGCGTGCACAGCCGCCCAAAGACTTCGACGTCGCCTCGAGCGCGCGGCCTGAAGAAGTGCAGCGGCTCTTCAAGAAGGTGATCCCCACTGGCATCGAACACGGCACCGTCACCGTCGTGTTGCGCGGTGAACACGTCGAGGTGACCACCTTTCGCGCCGAGGCCGACTACGTCGACGGCCGCCGGCCTTCGAAGGTCGAGTTTCACGAAGACATCGAGGCCGACCTGGGGCGGCGCGACTTCACGATGAACGCCATCGCGTGGGATCCGAACTCCCATCAGGTGGTCGATCCGTTCGGTGGAAAAGAAGATCTGGGCCGCCGCACCGTGCGCTGCGTGCGCGACGCGATGGAGCGGTTCTCTGAAGACGGCCTGCGCCCCCTGCGCGCGGTGCGTTTCGCCACGGTGCTCGACTTCACGCTCGAGCCGCTCACGGAAGCGGCCATTCCCAAGACGCTCCCGGTGTTCCGGAAGGTCGCCGTCGAGCGCATCAACCAGGAGTTCGTGAAGCTGCTGCTCGCGCCTGCGGTGACCCGGGGCCTCACGCTGCTCTCGAGCACGGGTCTGCTTGGTGAATTTCTGCCTGAGGCGGCGAATGCCGACTTCGCGGCAGTGGGGCGCGCCGCGCGAGACGAAGTGATCCGCATGGCGGTGCTGCTCTTCGGTCTGAGGCAACCACGCGAGGTGATGATTCGTCTCAAGTTCCCCAACAAGACAGCCGAAGAAGTCGCCGCCCTGGTGTTGCGCGCCGAACTTCCTTCCGCAGACCCGAACGATGCGCAGCTCCGCCGATGGCTTGCAAAGCTCGAAGCGCCGCGTGCGCCCTCGATGCTCGCCGTGCACGAAGCGCGCGGTTCTCTGCCAACGGGTTTTCGCGCTCGCCTCGAGGCCATCCTCGCAACTCACCCACCGCTCACCAGCCGCCAGCTGGCCCTTGATGGGAAAGGCCTGATGGACGCCCTGGGCACGGGCCCATCACCTGCGATCGGGCACGCCACCAGGCACCTGCTGGAGCTCGTGTTGGATGACCCTTCTCTCAATACCCCAGAGGGGCTGCTCGCCGCGTTGAAGGCCTGGAAACCGCCCTCTTGAGGCGCTCGAGGTTTCCCACAGGCTTTCCCACAGCCCGAGCCACGACGAGGCCCCACGCTTCCGCCTGAAAACGGGTTCGCTCGGAAGAA
>JAYTAT010000680.1:0-8046 GCA_043737315.1 Archangium sp. | reverse complement strand
ATGGCAAACGCGCCGGCCAGGCGATCGCGGGCGCCATCCGCCAGGTTGCACCGGTACTCGGCAAGCTCGCAGCTGACGCGGCGAAAGAGGAAGTCGAGAAATCCGTGCCCGATCCCAATGACAAACCGAAGAATGAAGCCAAAAGCGATCACGGTTCGGGGTCGAAGAAAGACACCACCCTCAGCAGCGAGAAGCACGGCACCCTCGTCAAAGGATCACTGTCATGAACATCCAGCCTCTGTTGGCCGAAGCCGAGCGTTACCTCACCTTGAAAGACGTCGATCGCGCGGCCGAGCTCTACGTTCACGCACAGCAGCAGTGCGCGGGCCGCTCGCCGATGCCGCTCGTCGGGCTCGCGCGCCTCGCGATCCTCACCCAGAAGTTCGATGAGGCAGGGCAGCTCCTCACTGCGGTGAACACGCTCTTCCCTGCCTGTGCGGAGGCGCTGACCCTGCTGGGCGTGCTCGAAGAAGTGGCGGGCCGATTGGACGAAGCCATCGTCTTTCACACGCGCGCGCTGGCACACGACTCGACCCTCGCCGTCGCGCACGTGAATCTGGGCCGCAGCTACGCCTTGCTGGAGCGCTGGGAACTTTCGGCAGCGAGCTACACGCTGGCGATTCAGCACGGGGCGCTGGATGTCGCAGTGAAGGTGCAGCTCGGCACCGCCCTCTTTCGCTCGCGTCGCACGCCCGAAGCACTCAAGGTGCTCTCGCTCACCGTGCAGGCGCACCCGAAACACCTCGACGCGATCCTCACGCTTGCCGACGCACTGGTTGAAACCGGCGCTCTGCAGCTCGCTGCGGAGTTGCTCGAGAACGCGACGCCGCGCCTCCCGAACGAAGCGCTCATCGCCTCACGTCGTGCGTCCATCGCGTTGCGCATGAAGGATCTCGAAGCTGCGCGTCTTGAAGCCTGGCGGCACACGATGATCGCTCCGAAGGACGAAGAGGCCTGGCTGTTCGCTGCCGTCATCGACACCATGCTGCTTCGTTTCGACAGCGCAGAGAAGGCGCTCAAGCAGATCCTCCGCATCAACCCGAAGAACGCGCGCGCGCACTACCACCTGGGTGGGCTCTTCGACGCGCTCAAGGACAAGCCGGCCGCGAAGAAGTCGTACCGCGCGGCGATCAGCTGTGACTCGCTGGCGTGGGAGCCGCTCAACAACCTGGCCATCATGCTTCTCGAAGAAGGCACGCCGGCCTCGTTGACCGAAGCGCGCACGCTGCTCGACCGCGCCATCCGGCTCGGCACCAGGGGCGATGCGATCCTCATCCGCTACAACCTCGCGCTCGCCTGCTATCGGCTGGGTGACTTGCTGGGCACGCGGCGGGCGGCGCAGGAGCTGCTCAAGCTCGCACCGGTGGATCACCCGATGGCCACCGAAGCGCACCGCGTGCTCAAGCTCGCGGCGTGATCAGTCGACCCGCTCGAAGACCTTCACCCGCGCGTCGTGCCTGAGTTGAAAGCGGTGCCCCCTGAACTCCACGTGCTGGGGGTCGACGAGGGTGACTTCCTGCGTCCGCACCATCTTGCCTTCGTCGAAGAGCATCAGCCAATGTGGCACGCGAGCACCGATCAACTCCACGTAGTGATCGTGACGGCGCCGCACCTGGTTCTCGAAAGCGAGGCCGGAGAAGTACGTGATGATGAGATCGTTGAACTCGCGCGGATCTTCGTCAGCGATCAGCAGCCCGCCCATGGGTGCGGCGTTCGCCTGGAGCCACTCCGTCGAGACGCGCACGGAAGGCTCGAGCCGTGACGTCGCGGAAATCGATCGCATCGTGTACGACCAGCGCGAGTCGGGCTCGAAGCAGTAGAGGCCGAGGCCCACACCCCACATCGCTGCGATGGTCACGGAGGCCCAGGCGAAACGGGGCCCCTGGTTCGCCAGGCCCCAACCCGCGAACGGGAGGAGCAACAGCACCTCCTTCATGGTGAAGCGGGCCAACGGCGCAAAGCTCGCAGTGACGGCGCTGCGCGATGTGTAGAGCACCACCGGCAGGACAATCAGCACCACCAGCCAGCGCAGCTCTGGCCGCTCCTTCCACGACCGAGCCAGCATGACGAAGCCTGCGACCGCGAAGAACGGGGTGAGCATCAACACCGCCGCACCCGGCCAGAAGAAGAGACACATCAGCCGGTAGGGCCCCTCGTCCCAGATGCGCGCTTCACGGGGCCACCAATCGCGATGGAACTGATCGATGAACCAAATCGGGTACAGCGCGTCGCCCTGCCCCACCTGATTTCCGATGAGCCAGAAGATCGCGAAGGCGCTGGCTGACGCACCGAAGCCCACGGCCTTCGCGAGATCGCGTGAGCGCCACAGCTCCGCCAAAGCGAGCACCGGCACCAGCAGCCACGAGTCGTACCGCGTCGCGCACGCAAGATTGAGCATCAGCACCGCGGCCCCACGGCGCTCGGCATCGAACAGGGCGACGGCGCTCATCACCAGGAGCAGGTTGAGCGCCTCACTCGCCGAGGTCGTCGAGCACTGAACGTGCAGTCCCCAGAGCGCGAAGCCGAGCACCGCGAACGTCGCGGCGGATTCACCGAACCTGCGCGCGGTGAAGGAATACAGCGGCCACGCCGTGAGCACGCCGGCGAGCAGACTGAGCACCCGGCCCGCGTGCGTCAACGACGGCCAGATCAACTCGGCCCCTGCGAGCAGGTAGAGGTGCAGCGGGCCGAACTGGCGCGCGCCATCATCGAAGCTGGTCATGAAGTGCGGCGCGTCGAGCCATCGATGCGCGATCCACGTGCGAACGATCGCGTCACCCGCGAGGTTCTCGTTGAGAAACAGCACGACCAGACGCGGCGCGAGCACCGCCGCCGCCAGCCACCACCCGCGCTTCATCCCTCGCGCCCGTTGTCAGCCAGCGCACCCCGGAGCGAGCGCAAGGCAGCACGAACATGTTCCGATCGCTCTGCGGGGGAAGGTGTGCCCGACGGATGTGCATCATCCGCGGCGCCGGGCCGCTCGACGTGCGCGATGCGCTTCAAGATTCGCTCGTCCAGCACGGCCGCCTGGTGCCCCGAGCCCGTTCGAAGTGCGTGCCCCAGCTCGAGGTGAGCTCGGTACAGATCGAGCGCGTCGAGGAACGAGAGATCGCCGACCTCGGTCAACATGCGTGTGGCCTCGGCCATGTCTTCTTCAGCCGCCTCGAGGTCACTCAAGAGCGCTTGCGCCGCGGCGCGCACGCCCAACGCGAGACCGGTGTAGCGAAGATCGCCGACCTCCCTGAGCACGTCGATCGCTTCGGGTAGGCGGCGCATCGCGTCGTCGTACTCGCCGTACTGCAGATGCAATGAAGCCAGAGCCAGCAGCGTGGCGCCTTCAAAGCGCCTCGCGCCGACGTCGCGCAGAATCTCCAGCGCGCTCTCGTAGTGAGCGAGGGCCTGGCCTGGCTGCTCGAGCTCGGCGGCGAGGTCTCCCAGGTTGATGTGGCTGATGCCTTCGGATCGCCGGCTGCCCAGCTCGCGGTGAATGGCGAGCGCCGCCTGGTAATTCGCCCGCGCGGCTTTGAGCAGACCCAGCGCCTGCTGCAGCACGCCGAGATTGGCCAGCGTGATGCCCTCGTAGCGGCGATCACGCGCGGCCCGGTGAATCTCGAGCGCCTTGTTGTACGTCTCGAGCGCCGCGCCCTCTTCACCCAGCTCGTGCTGAAGCGCGCCGACGTTGCTCACCGCGCGGCCTTCCATGCGCAGATCGCCGACTTCTTTGAGCAGCTCCAGCGCCCGCTCGAAGCGTTGCCGGGCTTCCTTCCGTTGGCCTTTCTGCCGCTCGACCATCGCGCGAATCAGGGTGATTCGGCCGAGCGCCCCCTTGTCGCGGGCTGCCGACGCGAGCTGCTCGGCTTCGATGAGATCGCTCTCTGCATCGACCGCCCGTCCACGCGCGAGACGCGCCCGGCTGCGGGTCTCGAGGGCTGCAGCGCGCGGCCCCGGTTCCTGTAGCTGATCGATCACCGCGTCGAGCATGTGAAGGTGCACGCCGAACGGTCCGCGCATCGTCAGCAGCGGGTCGAGCGAGATCACCGCACTCAACGCCACGGCGGGCTGCCCGACTTCGAGCGCGCGCTGGAAGACGGCGTTCAAGTTCTCGCGTTCGAGATCGAGGCTGTCGAGGAACACCTTGCCGCTCTCGGCCGCGGCGGCGAGCCTTGCGCCCAGCCGGGTGAAGTACGCCGAATGCCGCGCGAGCGCCTGCTGGTGTTCGGGCATGCCCTGCAGCTTCTCTTTCGCGTACTCGCGGATGGTCTCGTACAGGCCGAAGCGGGTCTGCCCTTCGTCCCCGGTGGGAAAGTACGCGCGCACGAGCGACTTGGTGCGCAGGGTCATCAGCGCTTCGAGAGCAGCGCCCTCGGGAGCGCCGGGCAATGCCACGACCTCCTCGACCGCTTCAGCAGACAGACCGCCGCGGAAGACGGAAAGCTGCGCCAGCGAAGAGGACTCTGCGGGGGAGAGGTTGTTCCAGGACCAGTCGATGGCGCCGCGCAAGGTAGCCTGGCGATCGATCGGGCCCTTGCGATCGACCAGCACGTCGAACCGGCGAGGCAAGCGCTGAACGAGCTGGGCCGGGCTGAGCACCGACATGCGGCTGGCTGCCAATTCGATCGCGAGCGGCATTCCGTCGAGCTGCTTGACGATCTCCGCGATGGCCACGAGCTCGGTCTCTGAAGGCTCCCAGCCCGGCCGCGCACCTCGCGAACGTTCGATGAAGAGCTCGACGGCTTCGGCTGAGCGGGTGTCTCGCGCCTCGCGCGGGGTGCGCAGGGGCGGAACTTCGAACACGGTCTCGTCGGAGACACGCAGCAGCTCACGCGAGGTGACGACGAATCGCGCCTGAGGGGCCACCGTCAACCAGGCGCCCAGCGTGGCCGCCGCCGAGCCGACCACCTGCTCGAAGTTGTCGAGCACGATCAAGGTCTCACCACGCGCGAGGATGGCGTGACCGAGCTGCTTGACCGGATCGGTGGGCATCAGCGGCACACCGAGCGCGCGCGCGACCGCCGCACACACGCCGTCACGATCGGCCGCGTCGGTCAGATCGCAGAACCACACACCGCCGCGCCTTCGCCCCTTTTCATTGACCGCCTGAAAGTGGGTGACCAGCTGAGAACCGAATTGCAGTGACAGCCGCGTCTTGCCAGTGCCGCCGGGGCCCAACAACGTGAGCAACCGCGCGCCTTGACGAAACAGCTGATGCAGGTCGGCGAGCTCAGCGACGCGGCCGACGAAGGTCGTCGCCTGCGGGCCGATGTTGGTGGGTCTGCCAGAGACCTGCGTGAGGATCTCCTTGAGCTGCGCGAGCGACTTTTCGCCGCTGAGATCCTTCCTGACGTGGGCGCGGCTGGGGCGGGGCCTGACGTGGTTGCTCGCCCGGCTGGGCGGCTCGGCGACCGTGTCTTTTTCCTGCGACTCGAGCTGGGTCGCGTCACCACCTTGCGACGATTCCACGGCGACGCTGTCGGGCTCGTCGTCCTCCATGCCCTTGATGTCGTCGTACTCGTGCATCCACTTGGCGATGTCAGGAGGAGGCAGTCCTGCCAGCACCGTCGAGAGCGCCTCTCGAAAGGCTTCAGCGGTGGCATATCGATCGCGCGGCTCTTTGCGCAGCGCCTTCATCACCACGCGATCGAGCGACTCGGGCACGTCGTCGCGCAAGCTCGAGGGCAGCGGCACCACCGCCTCGCGCACCAACTTGAGGGTGACGGCGTCGGTTTTTCCACGGAAGAGATAGCGGGCGCAGATCATCTCCCAGAGCACGATGCCCAGCGCGAAGACGTCAGTGCGTGGATCGACGGGTTTGGCGTGGGCCTGCTCAGGCGCCATGTACGGGAACTTGCCCTTGAGAATACCGGTGCCCGTCTGCACCGACTTGTTCGCCGCCTTTGCGACGCCGAAGTCGATCAGCTTCACCTCGCCGCTGCGCCCGATGAGGATGTTGTGCGGCGAGACGTCGCGGTGCACCACGTGGAGCGAACGGCCCTGTGCGTCAGTCGCTCCGTGCGCGTGGGAGAGCCCCCGGGCGATCTCCACGGCCACGCCGATCGCCACCTCGAGCGGCAGGTGGTGGCCCATTTCGCGGGCGCGTTTGAGCAGCTCGCGCAGGTCCTTGCCGGCGACGAGCTCCATCGAGACGAACCAGGTGCCTTCGACTTCTCCCAACTCGTGAATGCGGGCGATGTTCGGGTGAATCAGCCGCGAGGCGATGCGCGTCTCGTCGAGGAACAGGCGCAGGAAGCGCGGGTTCTCGGTCAAGTGCGGGAGGATGCGCTTGAGCACCACGTCTTCGTTGGCGCCGGCCGCCCGCGCGAGGAACACCTCGCCCATGCCACCGGCACCGAGGCGCTTGACCAGCGTGTAACGGCCGAAGACCTCGCCCATCGACGATGCAAGTTATCGGGAAAACAGAGCTTTCACGGGATTTTTCATGCGCCGCAACAATCCGCAGGAGCGTGCGACAATGTAAGGAACATGCCTATCGACCCGAAGGTCCGCATTGCTGCCCCGACTGTTCGCGTGACCACGCTGGCTCCGGCCCCTCTGAAACCCCAGGTGACCACGGCCCCCCAGCCGATGACGCTGCCGGGCCACCAGACGGTGAGCACCTTCGATGGTGGCCGGCCGGTCATCAAGCGTGACGGCATTCCCGACGACAGCATTGGCCGCCGCACCACAAATGGCATCGCGGATGACGGCATTGGCCGCCGCAAGAAGAGCGGCATCGCGGACGACGGCATCGGGCGCGCGAAGAAGGGCGGCATTGCCGACGACGGTATCGGCAGCTCTGAAGCGATGCTCGATTCACTGGTCGGCCGTCATGACACCGCTGACAGCCTCGCGCTTCGCAACGCCATCTACGAGCGCCTCGAGACGCCCAGGTTCCTGAAGGGCAGCGCGTCCGTACCCTCGCAGGTCGCTGCCTTCGCCAAGACCATGGGCCTGTCGAAAACCCAGCTCGGCCAGGTCGACACGATCTTGAAGGGCGCGACGGGAGGCACCGCCACGCTGCTTGGCGCGCTGCTCGAGAAGACGCCCGAGGTGCTCACCACCGTCGACGTCAACGGGAAGTCCGCGCTCGAGAACCTGGCCCGCCTGGCTCAGCAGCCGTTGAACCCGAAGATCGCCGGAGACGCGAACAAGGGCGAGCTGCTCGCTTCGGTGTTGCGCGATCTCGTCAACCCGAACCGGATCGATCAAGGCGACGCGCCGACGTGCACGGTGACCTCGATGCAGTTCGAGCTGGTGGCGGACGAGCCTGCTGAATACACCCGGCTGATCGCCGACCTGAGTGGGCCCGATGGCCGCGCAAAGATGCGTGGTGGCTCGTACCTGGAGCTCGAGTCGGGTGACGCGGGCGCGCGCGATGGCCGCTCGGTCAGCAACGCCGTCTTCCAGACCGCGGCGATGGAGTTCGGCAATGGCCGCGACGCTCAGTTCGATCCCTTCGTGGGCAAGTCGGTGAACGCCACGACCGGCGCCGAGCAGCGTGGCCTCAAGCCGGCGCAGCAGACGCAGGTGCTTCGTCAGCTCTTCGGCGTCAACTACGAGTCGAAGAACTTCCTGTCTGAAGCGGAAGGCGCAAAGGCGCTCGAGAAGCTGCGCACCATCAACACCCGCGGCGCGCAGAACCGGCCGATCATCCTCCAGCTCGATCAGGGCAACTTCAACCATGCCGTCACCTTCGAGCGCGTGAGCGAGCAGCGCGTGTTCTTCCGCGATCCGTACGGCGTGCTGCGTTCGATGCCTGAGCAGCAGTTCCCGAAGTTCGTGATGGCGGTCAACGCGCCTCGCGATCTCAACATCCTCTGAGTGACGGAGCACGAAAGCGCTGCGTAGGCTGCGCTTCGTGAGGCTCTGCACCCTTCTTCTCTGTTGGAGCGCCCTCGTCGGGTGCAAATCAAGTTCGTCTGCTGACGCCGCGCTCGCTGAGCCCGTCTCGCCTGCCTGGCTCGAAGGCACGCTCCCCCCAGAGACCACCGCCCCCCGCGACGGCGGCACGTTGGTCGTGCGGGTGATGAACGAGCCCGCCTGCCTCAA
>JAYTAT010000679.1:0-1174 GCA_043737315.1 Archangium sp. | reverse complement strand
GTTTCGGCACCACCCCCATCGATGGCACCCCCGCGCGCTGGAGCGTGGGCCTCGAATACCGCCTCGCGCTCGGCGGCTTCTGGGGTGCGCTCTCGGCGAGCTGGGGCACCACCGTCTTTCGCGGCGTGCAGCTCACCACCCGCGATCAACGCTTGACCCCGCGCCTCTGTGTGGGGGCGCGCTTCTGGCTGGGGCCGGTGGCGGTGATGCCCGCCCTCGCGCTCGAGCTGACCGTGCTCCGGCAACAATCGCTTCGTGACGACGAGGCCGCCATCACGCGTTCGTACCCGGCGCTCCCGGTGCGCATGAACGCGGGCGGGGCGCTGGGGCCCTCGGTGCGCCTCGAGGTGCCGGTGGTGGGCCCCCTCTTCGTGTCGCTCACCGCCACCCTCTGGGCGCGGGCGCTGCCCGTCGAGAATCAGAGCCTGATTACCTTTGGTGCCGACGGGGCGCTGGGCCTGGGTGCGAAATGGTGAAGGTGCACTTCCCACTTTTCAGGCCACGGCCGTCTTCAGGGCGCAACACTCACTCTCTTTGAGGAACGACCCATGAAGCCGATTCGCAACACGCTGCTCGCCGCCGTGATGACCGTGCTGGCCGCCTGCCAGGGCCCCGCTACGGGCCCCAAGAACCAGGGACAAGCGCTCTTTTCCGTGAAGGGCCAGATGGTGTTGGGTGGCAATACCACCGCGCCCAGCGCCCCCATTCGCCTCGCGGTGGCCTGGTACCCCGATGACGCGTCGAGCTCGGCTCCGCGCGCGCTCGTCACCCAGGACGTGCAGTACCAGGGCACCTTCCCGCTCAACTACACCTTCAGCTTCTTCGGCGTGCCGCCTGCCGACGCGCTCAACGACTACACCGCCAACGGGGTCACCACGCGCGCGGCCTTCGGCGTGTTGATGGCGTACGAAGACGTCAACGGCAACGGCCAGCTCGACGGCATCGCTTCGGGCGGCAGCGCGGTCGACCGCGTGTTGGGTTCGAGCCTGGGCGACGTCTACAACGGCAACCCCGTCGCAGACCCGGTGTACGTCGCGTACGTCGACGGCACGCCGCCCCCGGAGTGGACCGGCTACGGCCCCGGCTACAACCTGCAGAAGAGCGGCGCTGTCGTGCCGGCCACCACCGCGGTGCCCATTCCGCTCGACCAGACCAACGAGCTCAACTTCCTGGT
>JAYTAT010000678.1:0-3281 GCA_043737315.1 Archangium sp. | reverse complement strand
TCAAGACCGTGGGGCTCTTTCGAAACAAGACCAAGAACCTGATCAAGCTGGGGCAGGTGCTGGTCGAGAAGCACGGCGGCGAGGTGCCGACGTCTCGCGCTGCGCTGTCGGAGCTGCCGGGCGTGGGAAACAAGACCGCGGGGGTGGTGACCATTCACCTCGGCGCTGAGACGGCGTTTCCGGTCGATACGCACATTCTTCGGCTCTCGAAGCGGCTGGGCCTGACCACGAAGACGGACCCCGATGACGTCGAGGCTGACCTGCGAAAGGTTCTCCCCGAGGCGCTCTGGTTCAAGGGTCACCAGCTGATCATCTGGCACGGGCGGCGGTGTTGTGACGCGCTCCGGCCAGAGTGTCATCGATGTGTGGTGGCTGATTTGTGCCCGAAGAAGGGCGTGAAGGCGAAGAAGAAGTAGTCAGCGCAGCTCGGCCTGGGACTTCCGAGCCGACTTGCTGGGCGCTTCTTCACGGTCCTCATCCATCGAGGCCTGAATCTTCTTCATGCGCTTGCGAATGATCTCCCGCTTCAGAGCGCTGATGTGGTCGACGAACATCACGCCCTTGAGGTGATCGCACTCGTGCTGAATCGCGATCGCCAGCAGGCCACCAGCCGTGATCGTCTGCTCTTTGCCGTCTTCATCGAGGTAGCGAGCGGTGACGATCTCGGCGCGCTCGACGTCTTCGGCTTCACCCGGCACCGACAGGCAGCCCTCTTTGTAGAGGCACTTGCCCTCGAGCGTGAGGATCTCGGGGTTGACCATCGCCACGGGCTTTGACGTCGGCTGCCGGGGCGTCGTGTCGAGCACGATGATGTTCTTCAACACGCCAATTTGCGGAGCAGCCAGGCCGACGCCGTCTGCCGCATACATCGACTCGAACATGTCCCTGATGAGGGTGCGGATGTTGTCGTCGACCTTCGCGACAGGATGCGCCTTCTGCTTCAGGACCGGGTTCGGCCACACCAGAATCTCGAGAACCATTGCGAGCCTTGTCTAACGCCTCAGGCCTCGTAGCGCAAACCGTGGAGTACCGGGTCAGTCGAGCAGGTGGCGGGCGTACTCGACGCGGCGGCGGTCGTCTTCCAGCGCGCGGGCCGCTTCTTCCAGCAGGTTGGCCACGACCTGGGCGCGCTGCTGGATGGACGGATCAGGGTGACCCGAGAAGCGCAGGGGGTCGAACTCCTGGGTCAGGCGCTGGAAGGCGCGGCGCACGTCTTCGGTGCCGGCGGCGCGGGAGAGCCCCAGGATGGTGAAGTAATCCGCGTCTTGCACCTCGTCGTACTTCGCCTCGAGGCGGTGGAGATCGAGCTGGCCCGAGCTGGGCTCGGTCTTCTTGACCCCGGGGCGTACTTCGATGATGCCCAGCAGCTGAGCGACCAGCAACGCGCGGAAAGCGAGGTCGGGCTTGAGGCCCGAAGCGAGCGACAGATCTTCGATGGTCGCTTCACCATCGACCCAGGTGAGCATCTTGCGTTCGCGCTCAGAGAAGCCCAGCGCCCGCAGATCGAGCTCGGAGTCGGTCGCGACGGGCACCGCTTCTCCACCCCCCAGGCGCTCCAACATGATGTCGGGCGCCACGGCGCGGCGCAGCGACTCGGCCAGCATCGGCAGCGTGGGGCGGGGCACGGTGGCCAGCAGCACCTCGGGCCTGGGCACCTCTTCCACCACCCGGTACAGGGTTTTCTCTTCGGTGAAGGCGTCGAGGGCGACCTGCTCGGTGTAGCGCTGCACCAGCGGCACCGACTCGATGTCGCGAATGAAGCCGCGCGCCTTGAGGGCCTCCAGCTGCTCGCGTGGCGTGGCGCCCTTGAGCATGCGCAGCTCGGAGTCCTGCTTCGCGTCGATGAGCCCGTCGCGCCGCGCCCGCGAAATGAGCCCCTCCTGTTCGAGCGAAGACTCGGCCGCGATGATCTGCCCGCGCTTGAACCAGAGATTACGGGTGCCGCCGGTGACGCCCAGCTCGAGCCGCGCTTCGGCGTTGCCGATCACCAGCTGCGAGACGACGCGCGCCAGGCCCTCGAGCAGCACCGAGCCGTGACGGGCCACGCCCACCGAACGTTTGCCGGGCAGGGCGAGCGACATCACCTCGCGGGCCTCGAGCGCCTTGACCTTTTCACCAGCCATCACCGCGGTGGCTTCCATCGACTCTGCGCGCGTGCGGGTGGAGTCGAGGGCGCGCTTGGCGTCATCCAGCTCGGCTTCCAGGCCCGTGCGGCGGTGCGTCTCTTCATCGAGCTCGGCCGCCAGCTTCTCGGCGAGGGCCTGCTGGGCCTCGAGCGTGGCGATGCGGGCGCGCAGGGTGTCGCGTTCTTTCGCGGTCTCCTCCAACAGCCCGGAGGCGCTGGTGACGTCGGCCTGCAGCGCTTCCATCCGGCTGGTCGCTTCCGTCAGTTGGGAATGCAGGGCGTCGCGCGCGTCTTCGATCGCCAGCATCTCGGTCTGCGCGCCGTCACGCGCCTGCCGCGCTTCGGCGAGGTGCTGCTCGGTGAGCTTGAGCTGCGCGGTGTTCTCTTCGAGCTGCATGCGCGCGAGCTCGGCCTCATCGGCCAGCGGGCGGGCGACCTCGAGTTTCAAGTTGAGCTCGGCGAGCTGGGTCTCGAGAGCCTGGCGCTTCTCGTGTTCTTCTGCCGCCGTGCTGGCGACCCTCTGCAGACCTGAGACCTCGGCATCCAACGCCATGACGCGCGTCTGAGCGTCCTCGAGCTGGGTCTCGAGGGCCTGGCGCTTCTCGTGTTCTTCTGCCGCCGTGCTGGCGACCCTCTGCAGACCTGAGACTTCGGCATCCAACGCCATGATGCGCGTCTGAGCGGCCTCGAGCTTCTCCTCGAGGGCCGAGCGTTTGTGCGCCTCGACGCGCGCGGTCGCCACCTGCGAAGAGGTGTCTGCCAGTTGTGCTGCGAGGGCAGCGCGCTGATCCTTCTCTTCTTCCAGCGCACGTTCGGCGTCGGCACGTTTCCTTGCCTCGGTCTTCAGGAGCGCTTCGCTCACCTGACGCGTCGCTTCGACGTCGGCCTTGATGGTCTCGAGCTCGTTTTCGTGACGCACGCGCGTCAGCTCGCGTTCATTG
The DNA here is from genome assembly GCA_043737315.1 of Archangium sp. Taxonomy (GTDB): domain Bacteria; phylum Myxococcota; class Myxococcia; order Myxococcales; family Myxococcaceae; genus Archangium_A. The sequence continues at coordinate 215 of JAYTAT010000678.1, read as the reverse complement.
GCGAAGGCGGCCTTCAGCCGGTCGAGCTCGTCGCGCAGGGTGAAGAGCTGCTCTTCAGAGCTGCCACGCGCTTCGCGTTCCGTGCGCGCCGCCTCTTCGGCCTGCTCGGCGCGGCGGCTGTTGCTGGCGGCCTCTTCCCGCAGCGCCTTCGCGTCGGCCTCCTGGGCGCGCTGCTGGGCTTCGCTCTTGGCGCGGCCATCGAGCACCATCTGCTC
>JAYTAT010000677.1:0-8084 GCA_043737315.1 Archangium sp. | reverse complement strand
GCCCGCCTCGTGAGAAGCGCGCTGCTGATGTGGCCGATGCCGCACGGGCAGCGGCTGGTTCTGAAGCTCAGCGCTGCTTGGCGATCCACTCATCGAGGAAACGGGCGATGGCCAGCTCAGAGCGAACGTCGAGTTCGGTGAAGCGCAGGTGAAAGTCGATGCCCACGCCGGCCGCCTTCACGCGCAGAATCTCGCCGCGCGCGCGCACTTCTTTGGGCACCAGCGGCAGGCGGAACCGAACGTCGACCTCGGTGCCGTGAGGTGCCGTCTTGCCGCGCCACGAGATGCCGCCCAACGAGAGATCGCCCTGTCGTTCTTCCCATTCGCCGTCACGCAGCCCGACGTCACGCACGAGGAAGCTCATCGGCACGCGGGGGCTGTCGCGGCGCTCGTCTTCGGTCTGCTTTTTCTTCTTCTCAGCCATGGCTTTGGATTCTCTTCGAGTTCGTCGACGTTGCTTAGAACTTCGTGGCCACGTCGGCGAGGAAGCGGCCGATCAGCTTCTGGAAGGTCTGGGTCACGCGGTTGGCGGTCTCGGAGACTTCGTCGTGCGAGAGGGCGTTCTTCCCGATGCCCGCGGCGAGGTTGGTGATGCAGCTGATGCCCGTCACCTTGATGCCCATGTGCGAGGCGACGATCACCTCGGGCACGGTCGACATGCCGACCGCGTCGCCGCCGAGCGTGCGCAGCATGCGGATCTCAGCGGGCGTCTCGTAGCTGGGGCCAGAGAGGCTCGCGTACACGCCTTCGCGCAGGTTCACGCCTTCGGCTTTCGCCGAGCCCCGCAACACCTCGAGGCAGCCCGGATCGTACGCGTGGCTCATGTCGGGGAACCGCGGCCCGAGCGCCTCGACGTTCTTGCCGATGAGCGGGTTGAAGCCGGCCAGGTTCAGGTGATCCGTGATGGCCATCAGGTCGCCGACCTTGAAACCCAGGTTGATGCCGCCCGCGGCGTTGGTCACCGTGAGGTGCTTGATGCCCAGGCGCCCGAGCACCCGCGCGGGGAAAGCGACCTGCCAGGGTTGATAGCCCTCGTAGAAGTGCACCCGGCCCTGCATCGCCACCACGGGTACGGTGCCGCGGTAGCCGAGCACCAATCTGCCTGCGTGACCGTGCACCGACGAGACGGGGAAGTCGGGCAGCTCGCCGTAGTCGATGGTCACCGCGCGCTCGAGCGAGTCGGCGAAAGCACCCAAGCCGCTGCCCAGAATGATGCCGAGCTTCGGAGTGAAGCCAGGCGCCTTTTGCCGAATCACCGCCGTGCATGCATCGAGGCGGGCCACCAAGTCGTCAGCCATGGGCCCGAGATTACACAGGTGCCCGGAAGCACACAGTTTTTGGGTTATGAATCGACGCCGTCAGGCCGCCGTCCATGACGCGCTGCAATGCCAACCCGCTGTCTCTCGAGAGGTCCACCTTCCATGAACCGTTCGCTTTCGCTGCTCGCGCTCCTGTCGTTGTCCGCTTTTGCCGAGGGTGCTCCGGCCCCTGCTCCTGGTCCCGGTGACGCCCCGCCTCCGCCCGCCGCCGGAGCTGCGACCTCGACCAACAAGGGCAGCGGGACCAAGAAGGAGAAGCCGGCCACGCCCCCCGAGGCGACCAAGGCGCCTGAGAAGAAGTAGGCGTCGTTCCCCCTCGCCCCTCCGGTGAGAGGGGCCCGTCTAAGGCTCGAAGCCCACCAACCCCGCATCGGTCCGAAACCGATTGGTGAAGGTGATGCCGTTCGCGGTCTCAGGGGCGACCAACACCTCGATCCGCCGCACGCGACTCAAGTCGAAAGCCGCGTTGCTGGCCGACCACCCGTCCGCTGCGACCGGCCTCAGCGGCACGCGGACGATCTGCGAGCCGAGCCTGAAGCGCTGGCTGGCCGCGGTCGGTGTGTAGCGCTGAAAATCAGTCTCGGCATCACCACACAGGTGAATGACGGCGTTCTCGAACCGGGCCGCCGTGTTCCAAACGCCGCCCGTGTTGCCCACCGCTGAAGAGACCAGCGGCAACCGCAACGAGCTGGCCTGCGAAAGATCCCACCAGGTGCCCGCGGGTGCTTCGGCGTACCAGAGGTGCAGACCACTCCCCGTGCCGATCCACGACGGGTTGAGCCACGCCATCGCTTCACCACCCGCTTGCATCTTCATGCAGCGCGCGGGCAGCGGCGGCAGCGACGGAAGCCCCGCGTCGTAGAACGTGAGCGCGCCGAACGAGATGCCGGGCGCGGTGAGCAACGAATCGGGCCCACGGCAGCCGGGTCGATCATCGGCCATGCCCGAACAATCGCTGTCGATGGCGTCGCCGCACACATCCACCGTCGCTTGCACGCGCGCCACGCAGACCTTCGCGAAGCTGCTGGTGGAGAAGAGGCACTGCATGCCTCCGGGCCGGCAGATGCCCCGTTGACCGGTGTCGCAGTCGAAGGTCTGGCTGGGCGTGCCGGGGTTCTCCACGTCGACGAAGGGTGGATCATCGAGCTGCCCGTTGCAGTTGTCGTCGACCTGGTTGCAGCGCTCGGGTGCGCCAGGAAAGACGGCCGCGTTCCCCGGAGCGCAGTCGCCCGCGCGCGCGGCGAAGTTCATCGGCTGGGTGCACGCGTCGAGACGGCAGCTCGCACAGTCTTCGCCGAAACCATCGGCGTCGGTGTCGCGGTACCAGGTCTGCAACGACAGGCCTTCGTCGATGACGCCATCGCAGTCGTCGTCTTGCGCGTTGCACCGCTCCGAGGCGAGCGGGCCCTTGGCGGGATCCGCGTCGTCACAATCGGTGGAGTCCTTCACCCACGGCTCCTTCACCGGTGCGCGGCAGAACACGCGGCCCGTGGAGAGCGCGCCTGCGCTGTCTCCATCGTCGTCGCGGAAGTACGTGTCGGGCTTCGAGCCGAACGGGCACGTGCCTTCGAAAGGCAGGGTGGGGCAGCGCGGTGTGCCGTCGACCTTGCAACACACGCCGTCATCGCAGGTGAAGCCGTCGGCGCAGACGCCTCTGTCACTGCAGGCCCAGGGGCCGCCCACATCCCACGCGGTGAAGCAGCCCGCACTGCACAGCGCACTCATCAACAGAAGAACGCGCTTCACGGGCCCATCCCCGTGCTGTTCTGGAAAGTGATGGTGAAGTCAGGCGACTGCGTGAACACGAGCACCTCGATGCGTTTGACACGCGAGGTGTCGAAGCCCGAGCCGACCCCCACCAGCCACGTGCTGCTGCTGTTGTTGAGCGGCATCACCTGGTCGAAGCTGGTGTCGTTCAGCCTGAAGGCCGCGGGAGGCAAGGTGATGCGGTAGCGGATGAAGTCGGCGTCGTTCTGACCGCACAGATAGACGACGGGGTTGAAGCCGTCGCCCGCGTCTGGATCGCCCCAGAGACCGCCCGGCACGGCCACGGACGTTGCGGTGGCGGTGAAGGTGAGGCGCAGCTGGGCGTTGAGCTTGCTCAGATCCCACGTGGTGCCGGGCGGCGCCTCGGCGCTCCACACGTGGTAATACTGATTGGTCCCCGCGACGCCGCTCCAGACCCGGCCATCGCCTGTCAGCAGCGAAGGCGTGCCCACGACGTTTGCCTGGCACCGCGTCGTCAGCTGGGTGGGAATGGGCAACCGTTGAGCGCGATACACCACGCCCGGTGCGTTGATCAGGGTGCGGGGGCCTCCGCATTTGGGGGCTTCATCGACGCCGCCCGTACAGTCGTTGTCGAGCCCATCACACACCTCGCGCGCCGGCATCTTCACCGAGCGGCACAGTCGGCGCACTTCGTTGCCCTGCACTTCGCAGCGGAAGGTGCCGGGCATGCAGAGACCCGCGGCCATGTCGACCATGCAGGGGAAACGGTTGGTCGAGGCGCTGTCACTGTCGGCGAAGCGGGGCTCGAGCGTGTCGGCCACCCCGTCACAATCATCGTCGAGGTTGTTGCACTGCTCTGTCGCGCCCGGAAACTTGGAGGGGTCGAGCGGTGCACAGTCACCGGCCAACGCGCTGTAGCCCGGAGGCGCCATGCAGGCGGGCACCAACGCCGCGGTGTCACCCACGCCATCACCGTCTTCGTCACGGTAGAAGTTCTGCAGGTTCGCCAGGCCTTCGTCGATGACGCGATCGCAGTTGTCGTCCTTGCCGTTACACAGCTCGGGCGCGCCGAAGAAGATGTCGGGGCGGGTGTCGTCGCAGTCGCGGCCGCCCAGCACGTAGACCGGTTTTCCCGGCACCACCCGCGGGGCTCGGCAGAACACCCGGCTCACCTTCTCGTTGCCATCGCCGTCACCGTCGAAGTCCTGAAAATAGACCTTGGGCTCACCTTCCGCGCAGCGCCCGCTGGGCAGGGGCAGCGTGGGGCAGGCGGGCGTGCTGCCCGGTTTGCAGCACACCTCGTCATCGCAGGTGTAACCCTCGGGACAGACCGAGTTGGCGCCACACGCCCACGGGCCCCCTTCATCCCAGGCGCGAAGACAGCTGAAACTCGACAGCACGACCAGCAAAACAAGTGCCCCTCGCGCCCTGAAAGAGGGTCGGGGTGAAAGCCTTCCTTCAAGAGATCGCCGCATCTGATCAGTCCGTGAGCGCGTCGATGATGAAGAGGCCCACGCCCGTCACCGCGAGCCCGCTGCCCACGCCGAGCATCACGTTCCCCGTCGTCGCATACGCCTGGGCCTGTGCCTGCTTCGCCTGCACCTCGTCGAGCGTCTGACAATCACGCTTGTCGCCCTGACACGAAGCCAGGCCCGCGGCCGTTCCGCGGCCCAGCGCACCGGCCACCAGGCCACCCGCGATGGCCGCCGCGCCCGCCACGAAGACGCCGTAGCTCACCCCGCGCAGCGTGCTGGTGCCTTTCGGCGCGCGGCCCGTCACCGCCTCTGCGGGCGAGAGCGCCTCGACCTTGACCCTGCTGCCTTCATCGACCTGCACCCGCTGCAGCACCGCGTGACCCTGGGCGAAAACCACGTCGACCTGGTGCACACCTGCGGGCACGGCGAGCACGTCGCCCACCTTGCTGGTGGCCAGGCGGCCATCGACCTTCACGACCGTGCCCGGTTCGGTCTGCAGCCGAACGCCACCAAAGCCCTTGCGTGCCCACGCAGGCAGCAACAGCTCGAGCACCGGCTTGACCGCGGCCTCGAAGCCTTCGATCGACCCTTCGCCCTTCTTGACCCCGACGCGTTCACCGTCGATCCACAGCTGCACCTCGACGGCCACCCGATCGCCCTTGTTGTCGAGCGCGCGCAGGTCGAGCAGCACCACACCCGCAGCCGATTGGGACTGGGCGAGCTCGCGCGCACAGTCATCGCCGCACTTCCGGGGCGCACCTTTCTTGAACGCGGGCCCTTCACCGACCGCAAGACTGGACACCTGCTTGAGCGCGGTCTCGGTCGCCCGTTGCGCGCGCCGCGAGGCCGAGTCGGTCACACCGTTGGAGTCGAGGATGGCACTGACCAGCGCTTGCGCGTGCGCAGCGACCGGTACGAGGCAGAGGAGCACGAGAAGACGAGGCACGGGATCCACGGTCTACCATGGCCTGACATGGACTTCGTGCGCGGGTTCGGAGACAAGGAGCCCCGTGACTCCACCCCGCACCTCGAGTCGCGAGCAGCACGAGTTCTTCAGCGCGCTGGGGCTGGAGATCGAGCTGCATGCCGAGGCCAGCGGTGTGTTCTCAGAGGTCGTGGGCTCGCTCATCGGCTGGTACGCAGACGAGACCCGGGCCGCGGGAGCGAAGGTCTTCGCGTTGACCGGTCGAAAGCCGCCGCCCCGCGAAGTGCTCAGCGGGTGGGTGGGCCGCGCGCTGCCCGTCGACGCCGAGGGTGATGCGTTGATTGGCTACGCCGCAGATGCGTTGTTGATAGCAGGGGATCACGGCGCTTCGTCTTCTTCGCCGCAGCTGATGGCCTTCGAGTCGGGTGATGCGGGGCTCTACCTGCTGCGCCCCCAGAATCAGCGCAAGCTGATGGGGGCCGAGGGGTGGGTGCCCATGATGCTGCACTCGCCCGACACCGAAGCGGCGCTCAGCGGCATCTACCGTTACGAGGGCTGCACCCAGGCTTTTGCCGAACACGCGCGCGCCTGTGAAGACTGTCTGGCCGCGCTGGAGGCGTGGGACTTCGAGCACCGCCTGCCCGCGGGCTTCGAGGCGTTCCGCAGCTCGCAGCCCGCCCCGCGCAGAAAGGTGATGGAGGAGGGCGAGCCTGAAGAAGGGGTCGCCATCTTCATTCCGCGGCCTCCTCCGCCCCCCCCCAGGCAGGCGCCCTGGTGGAAGTTCTGGGGTTAGCGCTCGACTACTTCTGATTCTCCCAGCGACCCACGCCCGTCTCCCACGCGTTGAGCCAGGCGCGGAGATCGGTGCCGCCATCGCGGCTGGCCACCGGCGCGCTGAGTCCCCCGTCGGGCTGCACCACGCCGTAGAGCTGCATCATCACGTGGTTCTGGCCAGGCAGTTGGAAATACCTCGCGTTGCTCGAGGCCTCGTAGCGGGACTCCAACGTGGAGAGGTTCGTCGAATAGGTGCCGAACGGCGGGTTGAGCCAGCTGTTGGTGTCGCCCCCTGAGTACATGAAGCGGGTGATCACCGGGTCCTCCGAATAAGCGAGCAGCGCGACGCGCGAGGTGGGTTGGTCGTCGATGAGGTACTGGATGATCTGCGGGAAGCCCGCATCACAGCCCGCGCAGCCCGATGGCAGCTGCAGGTTCCACTCGCTCTTCCAGTCCTCGAAGTAGCTCGGTTGCACCATCGGCGCGGAGTCCGCGAGCAGGTGCACCGTGGCTTCCGGGAACGCCTCGCGCACGCGCTTGAGGTTGAGCGAGGCCCCGTAGCCTCCACCGCTGATGCCGGTGAGCCAGAGGGTGTGCACGACGGGATGTCGCGCGCGCAGCGTGGCGAGGTACGCGTTCATGTTCCTGGCGCCGGCGAAGTGGTGCGCCCGTGCCACCGGCTGATCGAAGAGCCCACCCTTCGTGTAGTAGGTGCGCGTCGCGTCGCCCGCGTGCAGGTCTCCAGTGCAGTAGGGCACGAAGACGTACGTGGCATTGCGCAGGTGATTCTCGGCGCGACGCGCGAAGAGCAGCGAGCTGCGAATCGTCGCCAGGTCCGAGGGGAACACACCGCCGCCATCCGCGGGATAGGGATCAGACAGCGACACGTTCGCGGCCAGCGGCTTCGTTCCTCCCGCGTCGTCCCAAAGGCAAACCGAGTCGCTGCCGTAGTTGCAGACCGGACCCCAGCGGTACACCGAGGGGTGGCAGGTGCCGTTGTTCCAACAGGCGCCTCCGCCATTGAGAAAGAGGACGAGCTCGTCGGACGCGCCAGGGTTGTAGCCAAGGCCCGCCTGCGCGCCGAGCGCGCACTGGCTCCCCGGCACACCGAAGAAGGTCCACCCGAGGTCTTGGAGAATCATTCCCGCGTCGAGGCCGGCATCGGGAGGACCTGCATCCGTCGTGGTCCCACCGCCGCCACCCGTCGAGCCACCTCCGCCGCCCGCACCCATGGGGACGAAGGGGCCGCACGCCGCGAGCAGCAGGAAGAAAACAACTGATTTCATTGGCACGCAGCATAGACACAGCCCCGCTCCGAAAGAGAAACGCCGGCCCCGTAAGAAAAAAGGAACCGCTCAAGCTCGGCGAGCCTCCCCTTTCGATTCGGCGTCGGGTTGGTGTTCCTGATACCCGCGGCGATCGCCGTGGGGTCCGTCGCGGCGGCGCTCGGAACAGGCAAGGTGCGCTGGCGCTCTGCTCGGGTCCGGGCAACACCGCGTTCCAGGGCTTGCGGTTGATCAAGCTGGTGAGCTTGAAGCTCTTCGGTCGCGCGGAGGCACGCCGCGCCGCGCGGTCGTTGGTGCTCGAGGCCGCTCATGCGGCTCATCCCGAACGCTTCGTCGGTAGAATCCCGACACCACCAGTTCTTTCGACAGCGGCGTGGCTCTCACAAGCCCAAGTCGGTCACGGGCCTGAAGAAGCCTCCGGAACCGGCGAGGCAGCCACCCTGGTGGAAGTTCTAGGAGGGCTAACAGCCCGTTGAAGTAATCGCCCCCAAGGGATCGACGGCTCGATCGAGAAACTGTAGGTCGAGAAGATGTCGATGGGACGCCGAGAACAGCAGCAGGATTCGATGCTGGTGCC
>JAYTAT010000676.1:0-8093 GCA_043737315.1 Archangium sp. | reverse complement strand
GGCTTGCAGGTGCTCCACCAACAACGCGTCGCCTTTCGCCGGGAAGGGCGGTTGCCCGGTGAGCATTCTCCAGACGAGCACACCGAACGCGTACACATCGGCGGGCGGGCCGATGTTGCGCTCTCCGAGAATCTGCTCGGGCGCCATGTACCCCGGGGTGCCGTACATGACGCCGGTGCGGGTCAACGCGCCTTCTCCAGACCGCGCGATGCCCAGGTCGAGCAGCGTGACCCAGCCGTCTGCGTTCACCATCACGTTGCCGGGCTTCACGTCGCGATGCACCACGCCTGCCGCGTGGAGGGCCGCGAGCGCGTCTGCCAGCTGCGCCAGCAAGGGCATCGCGATGGCCAGCGCCAACCCGCCCGAGGCTCTGATCAGCGCGCCGATGGGCCGGCCAGAGAGGTACTCCATGGCCATCCACGGCGCTTCCCCCACGCGGCCGGCGTCGACCACCCGCACCAGGTGCGGGTGCCGCAGGCGCATCAGCAGCCGCGCTTCCTGCTCGAACCGGCTGACCAGCTCGGGGTTGGCGAGCTCACCCGTCATCACCTTGATGGCCCTCTGGCCGCCGTGCTCATCGACGCCCAGGAAGACGCGCGCCATGCCGCCTTCGCCCAGAAGCGACTCGAGCCGCCAGCGGCCGACGGTCTCTCCAAGATCAGGCGGTCGGGCGCTCATCGGGGCGCGCTATCCTGTCAGGGTCGTTCAGGGTGAAGGCCATCATCTGCAGGTGTCACAGCGCGGTGTCGGTCGGCAGCGCACCCCTCGCGGTGTTTTTGCGGCTGAGAGAGACTGCGCCTTCATGGTGGCCACCGGTCCTCAGCAACAGTCCCGTGGTGCCTGGAACCCCGAGTCGGGGCAGGCAGCCGTCGAGACGGCGCTGATTCTTCCGCTTCAGCTCTTCATGCTGCTGGGCGGCCTGCAGCTGGCGATGCTCTTTCAGGCGCGCCTGGTCGCCGAGCACGCCGCCTACCGCGCGACCCGCGCCGCCTCGCTCTACCGGGGCGACTGCAGGCACACCGTCGACGCTGCGCTCACCGCTTTGTTGCCCCTCATGCCGGGCAGGGCCTCTGGAGGCAGCGCGGCCGCCCGGGTTCAGTCGCGCTACTCAGACGCCGCCCGACGGATCATCGGCGTCAACAAGGCGCCGGGGGTCGACGTGCCGCTGGTGCTGATCGACACGCAGCTCACCGGTCGCCGAGATCATTTCGATGATCAGCTCGAACTCTCGGAGCGACCCATGCGCATGCAGGTGCGGTTGATCACGCTGCAGGAGCTGGGAATTCCTTTTGGGGGTTGGCTGATCAGCCGCTGGTGGTTGGCCTCGGTGTCCACCGCAGACGCGCTGCGCGGCGTCGATCCGTTGATCCCCACGCGGCAGGCGAAGACCGCTCCGGCCACGACGTACGATCGCGAGGTGGTCGACTTCATCCGCAAAGGGCACGAAGCGGGTTACTACGCGCTGCCCATCGTCACGACCTTCACCTTGCGCATGATGAGCGATCCTCGGCCGGGGCTGGCCACCGCACAGAGGTGCCGATGAACCGCCGCGGCCAGTCGCTCGTGGTCACCGCGACGATGTTGCTGCTGCTCGTGCTGATGGTGTTCTTCACGTTCACCGTGGGCGAGCGGGTGCGGCAGAAGACCAGCGCGCAGGCTGCTGCCGATGCGGCCGCCTGGAGCACCGCGGTGGCCGAGGCCCGCGCCCTCAACTTCTATGCCTTCAGCAACCGCGCGATGGTCTCGCACACCGTCAGCGTGCTCTCGCTCATGTCGTACCAGAGCTACCTGAGCTGGTACGAAGACGCGCTCACCGCGAACTGGCAGAACTACCGCAACATCTCCCTGTCATTGGGCGGGCAGTGCCGTGCGCCCACCCCAAGCTGTGCGCCCTGCCGGCCCCGGGCGTGCGATGCGTCGAGACGCGCCGCCGATATCGCCTCGCTCTACGCCTTTGCGATGCCGGAAAGAAACGGGCGAATCCTCGACTCCAATCCGTTTCTGGCCGCGTCCACCGGAGGCTCGGTGTGGGTCGAGCGGGGCGGCACGCCGGTCAGAGTGCCCGCCAACAACGGGCCGGTGGTGCCCCCCTACAGCCGGCTGGGTGAGCGGTGCGTCGGCGACCGCGAATGCACCGTCGAAGCGCAGGGCCCCCGCGGCGCGCAGTGGTTCCATGACCAGTACCACATGAAGAGTGACGGCAACTGGTGCGGGCTGCTCAACGACGCCGTCCGCGACGAGCTGTCGAAGGTGCAGCTGCTGCGCGCCCATCAGCTCGACGTGCATGACGAGCTGCTGGCGCTGCTCGGCGGCACCCCCAGCCACGAGATCGACTTCCCCGAAGCGCGCAGGCGGCTGCCCCGCTCGGGCGAGCGGATCATCGGCGCCGATGGTGATGAAGGCGGGAGCCCCGAGCTGCTCGACTTCACCGACGACGACCTGCACCCTTCCATCGCCGCGCAGAAGAGCCTGCCCCAGCAGCTCGTCTCGCGCTTCGACGCCCGCCTCGAGGTGACCCCGCAGTCGCTCACGCTGAGCCGTAAGGCGTGGGAGCGCGCCGTGTTCGATCAGCGCCGCCCAGACTTCGCGCACCGCGATCTCGACCTGGTCCTCTACTCCACGCGCTATCCCGGCTGGCTGGTGCACCGCACCAATGGGCTCGTGGCCGACATGAACTGGGCCCGGCTGGCACGGCTGGCCCGGGTGCTCGCGGGCGGTGATTCGACGCAGACCTTCGTGGTGCAGCGCGGCAACGCGAGCGCCGTGGGCGGCAGCGGGCTTGCCAAGACCGAGGGCGTTGCGCGGGAGCTCCCCTGGATGGGGAACCCTGCGTTCTTCGCCCCCCCCAGCGCCTCGAGCTCGGGGGTCAAGCTGGCCAGACTGATTCACGCCAGCGATGAAGTGCCCGTGATGATGTCTCTGGGCGCAGAGGATCATGGGTATGTGGCGGCGCAGTATCAGCTGGGCGGCTGCGCGTGCGAGGCCGCCTCGACCATCGTTCAAGATGTCGGCCGCGACGGGCTGTTCAACTCGGGCATCGACGGCGACACGACCCTGGGTGACGACAGCGGGGGCGTTCATTTTTTTCATGCTTACGGCATGGCGGTGCCCTCTCATGCGATCGGCGCTGGCCGCCAACTGCCGCTCGTCGACTACGGCGCACTGGGCCACATGCGTTTCGTGCCCAGCGACACCGACCCGCTGTGGAACATGCCGCGGGTGACGGTGCTGGTGAGCCGGCCGCCGCGCACCTCACCGCGCCCGTGGGACTTCGACTTCGAAGGCGGCTTCGCCAACGGCGGCGGCTTCACCACCACGAAAAGTGAGGGCGACCTCGCCGCGGGCAACGTGATGGCGGCGGCTGCGGGTGCGCTCGTCTACTACCACCATCCTGACGAAGGCCCCGGTGCAGGCGCGAAGGAGCCGCCCAACCTGTGGAACCCCTTCTGGCGCGCCAAGCTGCACCCTCTTCGGGTTCGTGACCTGGCTGCGGCAGGTCATCGGCCCACCACGCGTCTGCTCAAAGAGGTGCCCGGCGATGCGATGGCCCCTTGAACTTTCCCGCGCGCGCGGCGCTTCGACCGTCGAGTTCGCGCTCGCGCTGTTGTTGTTCTTGCCCGCGCTCTTCTACAGCGTGTGGATAGGCGAGAGCTACCACGTGGGCCTCAAGGCCCAGGAGGCGGAGGTCGCCGCGATGTGGGACGCCACGGCGTACCGGGTGCACGACTACCGCAACGGCACCAGCGCCGCTTCGCGCCTCGATGGCATCGCCGCCGCGACCCAGTTCGAGATGACCACCGCGCTGGCCGACCTCGACAGCACCGTCGATGGGCCCGCGACACGCCGTTACGTCGGGGGCGTCGGCCGCCTCGAGCAGGTCGCCTGCCGCGCCCTTCGACGCGACGAGCTGCGCGCCAACGGGCTTTCCGGAATGCTCGCGTACCGCAGCCTCGATCGGGCCGTCGACGCCGAAGCGGGCCGGTATCTCGAGCGGGAAGGCACGGTCACCTGCCTGGCCACCACCAGCTACGAGGTCGACGCGTTGCCGAAGTGGTTCTCGAACTTCGGCAAGAATGCGCTGCTCGAAGGCGTCGCGCTTCGCTTCTCGTGGCTGGGCGTCGGTGGCTCGGGTCGTGGGTTGTCGGCCTCAGAAGGGGGGCAGCCGCGGGAAGGTGCATTTCTGCTGCTCGACGACTGGGCGCTCGAAGAGGCGCACCAGCGGGGCGACGCCGTCACCTCTTCAGACGCGAGCTCGCGCAATCCCGCGTTCTATCGAGTGGCCGAGGCGGTCAGCCGAATGGAAGGCCCCACCGTGACTCGACAGCAGGTACAGGAAGTGACCAGCTTTCTGCTCGCCCGACCCTTTGATCCCGCCCAGGCGCCGGCCTTCAAGCTCGCCCTGCACGACGGCCTCTACGACCGCCGCTTCTTCGTGACCGCCGATGAAGGCGTGCAGCGACCGTTCATCTTTCCGATTCGGGGCGACGCGGAAGCGGGTCTTCCCAGCCTCGACTCCATCGCCGCGCAGCGCCGGCCTGGCAATTACCTGGGGCATGACGACGCCTCTTTCCTGGGGCCCTGAAGATGCGCCGAGGCCTCGCGCTATTGGTCTTCGTCGCCTGCGCAGCCCACGCCCAGGACTCGCGTGCGCGTCGCGATTTGTTGGAAGCCTTGCTCCCGTTGCCCCCCGGCGGCGGCAAGCTGATCCCCTTCGGTGACACCGCGCAGGCCAGTGGCGTACCCATGGCGCTGGGCGTCGTGGAGACCACCAGGGCAGGGCCCGAGGTGCTCGAGTTCTACGCGCGCCACTTCGATGCCCGGGGCTGGCCGTGGACAGGGCTCAAGCAGAACCTCGCGGTGGTGCCCTGGCCCGCGCTGAGCGCGACGGTGCCGGAAGAGGAGCTGCAGGTCTCGGTGATGGTGCTCGATCGTGAAGGCGGCGCGACCGTGGTGCTCGCCGTCTCTGACATGCGCGCGTTCGGCCGGGGCGCGACGGGCCAGGCGGCCGACGGCGGCTTCCCCGGCCCCCCGGGCATCAAACCTTCCATCGTCGAGATTCGGGGGGAAGGCGGCGGCACCGCGGTCACCTTCGAGGCGCCCCTCTCGCCCACGGTGCTGGCTGGTTTCTACGCCGCACGTTTCAAAGAAGCCTGGCGGCCGCTGGGGCTACGCGCGGGCGCGCAGCACTTCGAGCTCGACGATGCGGGGCGGCGCTGGCGGGTTCGGGTGCAACCTGCCGGCACCGGGAGCCGGTTGTCGGCCGTGGGCATCGGAGGCGCCCCATGAGCCGGCGTGGGCAGGCCAGCGCCGAGTACGTGTCCATCTCCGTGCTGCTTTCTTTGGTGTGCCTCGCCGCCCTGGTGGGCACGCCCGTGGCCCGGGGGCTGGTCGAAGCGCTCCAGGAGTACGTCGACTATTTCTTGTATGCGCTGAACCTGCCGCTGACCTGACAATCGTTTCAGCGAAAGCGGCTCCTTCGAGGCTAAGGGGCCTCGCATGTCGCAAGCGATGCTCGATGCCATCCGCGCAGAGGCGAAGCCAGCCCTCTGGGCCAACGGGGTGAAACTCGCGCGCGCCAACTCGGCTGCGCTCGACAAGCAGCAGGGCAAAGAGTTCGTCTTCAGGGTCAAGCCCGCCAATCGGCCCGTCGCGTTCACCGTGTACCTGACGCCCGACGACGGCTGGGAGTGTTCGTGCGACAGCGCGTTCGACCCCTGTGAGCACGTGGTCGCCGCGGCCATCACGCTCATGCAAGGCGGCACCGAGGTCGCCACCGCCGCTCAAACGTGGACGCGCCTGGTGTACCGCTTCACCAGGCTCGACCAGGGCCTGACCGTCACGCGCGAGCTGCTGCACTCCGACGGCAAGGTCGAGCCGCTGCCCGCCTCGCTCCAGTCGATGGTCGCCACCGGGCAGGCGCGCACGCTTCAGCTCGAGAACGGAGATCTGCTCGCCGACCGCATTCTCGATCGGCCGTGGCGAGGCGCGTTGCCGCCCGATCGCCTGCTGGGTCTGCTCGGTTTGCTCAACGTCTCGCGCAACATCCTGCTCGAGGGGCAGCCGGTCGCCTTCACCAACGAGGTGATGCTGCCGCGCGTGAAGGTGGAAGACGAAGGCAGCGACGTGGTGGTCACCATTCACGCGGATCCGCGTGTCTCAGAGGTGGTCAGCCCCGGCGTGGCGCGGTGTGGAGAAGTGGTGTGCGCGCTGGGTGAGACCGAGCTGACGGGCCCGTGGCTGCACCTGATTCCCAGCGTGAGGCGGTACCAGGCCACGCAGCTGGGCGAGCTGATGAGCCGCATCCTCCCCGAGCTCGCGCACCGTTTTCCCATCGACAATCACAGCCGGCGCTTGCCCCGCATCGATCGCACCCTCGAGCCGCGCATCGAGCTGCAGTTGGCACAGATGGACACCGGGCTCTCGGTGTTGCCGGTGCTCGTGTACGGCAGCCCTCCCACGGCGCGCATCGACAATGGAAGGCTGACGTACCTGGGCGGTCCGATGCCGGTGCGCAACGAGAGCAAAGAGTCGCGCGTCACGCAGCAGCTGCGCGAGTCGATGAGCCTGGTGCCCGGCCATCGCACCACGCTCAACGGCCCGGAGCTCTCGCGGTTCGTCGATCAGCTCAAGGGGTGGCGAGGTGGCCTCTCGGGTGACGCACGCCGCGTGGTCGGCACCGGCATGTCGCTCAAGCCCCTGCTCGAGACCCAGTCGACCCTCGATGCGTTCGGCGTGCCGCGGGCGAGCTTCGGCCTGCGCTTCGAAGTGGAAGGCGGCGCGAAAGACACCTTCGTCTCGGGCGAGGCCGTGCTGCGCGCGTGGAAAGAGGGGCTGGGGCTCGTGCCCATCGAGGGTGGTGGTTGGGCTCCGTTGCCCGCGGCGTGGCTCGATACGCACGGCGCGCGCGTGGCTGCGTTGCTCGAGGCGCGGTCCGAGAACGGCACGGTGGCCAATCACGCGCTGCCCGCGTTGGCCGAGCTGTGCCAGCAGATGGAGACGCCCCCGCCCGCGGGCCTCGAGCGCCTGCGCCCGCTGGCAGAAGGCTTCGAGTCGTTGCCTTCCGCGGTGGTGCCCGATGGGCTCGAGACCACGCTGCGTCCCTACCAGCGGCACGGCGTCAACTGGCTGAGCTTTCTCAAGTCAGCGGGGCTGGGGGGCGTGCTCGCCGACGACATGGGTCTTGGCAAGACGCTGCAGACCATCTGTGCGCTCGAGAAGGGCTCGTTGGTGGTGTGCCCGACCAGCGTGTTGCCCAACTGGAAGGCCGAGCTCGCGCGCTTTCGCCCCACGATGACCGTCAACGCGTACCACGGGCCGGGCCGCTCGTTGACCGACGCCGACGTGACGCTCACCACGTATGCGCTGCTCCGCCTCGACGCCGATGTGCTCGCTGCGAAGCAGTGGCGCGTGGTGGTGCTCGACGAAGCGCAGGCCATCAAGAACCCCGACAGCCAGGCCACGCGCGCGGCCTACCGGCTCAACGGCGGGCTCAAGCTCGCGGTGTCCGGCACGCCGATGGAAAACCGCCTCGAAGAGTTGTGGAGCCTGATGCACTTCACCAACCCAGGCCTGCTCGGCGGGCGCAGCGACTTCAATACGAAGTACGCAGAGAAGATCGAAGGCGGCTCGCAAGAGGCGACCCAGGCGCTGCGCAAGCGGCTGGCTCCGTTCATCCTGCGCAGACTCAAGAAGGAGGTCGCGCCCGAGCTGCCCCCGCGCACCGAGGCAATCCGCTTCGTCACGCTCGAGGAAAAGGAGCGCGCGGTCTACGACGCGGTGCACGCCGCGACGCGTGCCGACGTGGTGAGCCTGCTGCAGGGCGGCGGCAGCGTGCTCAAGGCGCTCGAGGCGTTGCTCCGCTTGCGGCAGGCCGCCTGCCACGTGGCGCTGGTGCCCGGTCAACAGGCGAAGTCGAGCTCGAAGGTCGACGCGCTCGTCGAGTCGCTCGTCAACGCCGCGGCCGATGGTCACCGCTGCCTGGTGTTCAGCCAGTGGACCTCGATGCTCGATCTCATCGAGCCCGCGTTGAAGGCGGCCGACCTCACGTTCTCGCGCCTCGATGGTTCGACCTCGAATCGTGGGGAGATCGTCGA
>JAYTAT010000675.1:0-3288 GCA_043737315.1 Archangium sp. | reverse complement strand
AGTACGCCTGCAAGTCAGACGCTGACTGCGGGGGCGACGGCTTCACCTGTGCGACGAGCCCTTCGCGCTCGGTTTGCTGCAAGGCCACCGGCCCCGAGGTGTGCGACAAGGTGGACAACGACTGCGACGGCTTCGTGGACAACACCGGCAAGCAGGAAACCTGCAACGGGCTCGACGACGACTGCAACGATCGCATCGACGACGGCTTCGACCTCCGCACGAACTCGAACCACTGTGGCGAGTGCAACAAGGTGTGCCCTGGAACTCAATTCTGCAGGGCTGCCGTGTGCACCATGCGCGTGGAAAACCAGTGCTTCGACAACTTCGATGACGACGGCAACGGCCTGAAGGACTGCGAAGATCCGTCGTGCGACATGCGTTCGTGCGGCACCAGCTGCGTCTGTTCGGGCCTCAAGAAGTCGGAAGATCGCTGCGACGACATGGTCGACAACGAGGCCGACCTGTTGACCGACTGCGCCGATCCCGACTGCGTGAACAAGTCGTGCCGGGCGGGCTGCACCTGCGTGGCCGACGGCGGCCGGTTGGAGACCGACTGCACCGACGGCGTCGACAACGATCTCGACGCGCGCACAGACTGCCTCGACCCCGACTGCGTCAGCCAGTTCTGCACGCCACCCGACATCTACTTTCGCTGCACCGCGATGCAGACCTGCCGCTGCAACGGGGGCGTGCAGATCTCTGAAGTGGGCTCGGTGCTGTGCCGCGATGCCATCGACAACGACTGCGATGGTGAGATCGACTGTGCCGAAGCGAGCTGCACCGGGCAGAGCTGCTCGCCCGACGGGGGCATGGGCTGTGAGTGCGGCGGGGCGGGAAAGAAAGAAGTCGGGTGCGGGAACCTGCTTGATGACGACGGCGACACCCGGGTCGACTGCGCCGACTCCGACTGCACCTCGGGCATGGTTTGTATGAAGCCCGACGGCGGCGGCGCGGGTGTCTGCGGCGCGGCAGCCTGCGACTGACTGCTGTTCCCCCCTTCAGGGCGGGGGCCGCCTTGTCAACCAATCCCCTCGCCATGGTTGACAAGCTCGGTTGCTGGCTGCAAAGAGGCGCAATTCCTCGCAGTTGCAGGGAGCGCCATGTCCACCAGCGGCTTTACCGGTCACCCCCAGACCGCGCACGTTCAACCAGAGATCCCCCTTCGTCACGACTGGACCGTGGCGGAAACGAAGGCGCTGTACGAGCTGCCGCTGCTCGAGCTGGTCTACCGCGCGCAGTCAGTGCACCGCGCGGTGTGGAAGGACAACAAGGTTCAGCTGTGCAGCCTGCTGTCGATCAAGACCGGCGGCTGCCCTGAAGACTGTGGCTACTGCCCGCAGGCGGCGCGCTACCAGACCGGGGTGAAGGCCGAGAAGCTGATGGCGGTGCCCGAGGTGCTGGCGGCGGCGAAGACGGCGCGTGAAGCGGGCGCGACGCGGTTCTGCATGGGCGCTGCGTGGCGCGAAGTGAAAGACGGGCCGCAGTTCGACTCGGTGATCGAGATGGTCAAGGGCGTGAAGACGCTGGGCATGGAAGCCTGCTGCACCCTGGGCATGGTGACGGACAGCCAGGCCAAACGCCTCAAGGCTGCCGGCCTCGACGCGTACAACCACAACCTCGACACGAGCGAAGGCCACTACGGCGACATCATCTCGACGCGCACGTACGACGATCGTCTCAAGACGCTCTCGCGAGTTCGGGAAGCGGGCATCGGCGTGTGCTGCGGCGGCATCATCGGCCTGGGTGAGTCGATCGACGATCGCTGCCACATGATGGTCACCCTCGCCAATCAGCCGCAGCACCCGGAGTCGGTGCCGGTCAACGCTCTGGTGCCCGTCAAGGGCACGCCGTTGGCTGACAACAAGCGCGTCGACTCGCTCGAGATGGTGCGCACGATCGCGGTCGCGCGCATCTTGATGCCGGCCTCGATGGTGCGGCTGTCGGCGGGCCGCTCGCAGATGAACGAAGAGGCGCAGCTGCTGTGCATGATGGCCGGCGCGAACTCGGTGTTCTTCGGCGACAAGCTGCTCACCACCGGAAACCCCGAATACGCGCAGGACATGAGTTTGTTCGAGCGTGCCGGGCTCACGCCGCTCGAGCCGAACGTCGACAAGCCGCAGCCTCAGTGAGCTGCGTGGCTGGCCTTATCGACACGTGGGCGCAGGAGACCTTGAGCGCGCTCGAGCGCCAACACCTGCGCCGGTCCCTCGAGCCCCTGCAAAGTCCCCAGGGGCCGCACGTACGCGTGGGCGGCCGAACCTTCCTGAACTTCTCGTCGAACGACTACCTGGGCCTCGCGAACGATCCTCAGGTGATCGAGGCGGGGCGCTCGGCGCTGCTGAAGCACGGTTTTGGTTCGGGCGCGTCGCGGTTGGTGGTGGGCGATTCAGACGCGCACGTCTCGCTCGAGCAGGCGCTGGCGCGCTTCCACGGCAGTCAAGCCGCGCTGCTGTTCAACTCGGGCTACGCGGCGAACGTGGGCGTGATCTCGGGGTTGTTCGGGCCGGGCGACGTCATCTTCTCTGACGCGCTCAACCACGCGAGCTTGATCGATGGCTGCCGGCTGTCGCGCGCGCAGACGGTGGTGTTCCCTCACCGTGACCTCGAAGCGCTCGAGGCGTTGGTCAAGCTGCACCCCGGCCGACGGCGCGCGGTGGTGACGGACACGGTCTTCTCGATGGATGGTGATCGCGCTCCACTGCGCGCGCTGGCGCAGCTGTGTCAGCGGCACGGCCTGGCGTTGATCGCCGACGAGGCGCACGGCACCGGTGTGTTGGGTGCGCAGGGGCGCGGGCTGGGTGAGCTCGAGGGCGTCGAGGTGGATCTTCACGTCGGCACGTTGTCGAAGGCGCTCGGTGGTTTCGGAGCCTACGTGTGTGGCTCTTCGGCGCTGCGCGAGGTGCTCATCAATCAGGCGCGGCCGCTCGTGTTCAGCACGGCGTTGCCTCCGGCCGTGTGCGCGGCGGCGGAATGTGCGTTGGGGCTGCTCGCGGCGCCGGAACGTCGGGGTGTGTTGCAGGCTCGCATCGGGCAGATGAGCGCGGGCCTGCAGCGGCTCGGCCACGCGGCTCGGCCAGACTCGGCGGTGTTCAGCGTGATGCTGGGCGATCCGCTGGTGGCGATGGCGGCGTCGGCTCGGTTGCGCGAGCAGGGTGTGCTCGTGAAAGCGATCCGGCCTCCCACGGTGCCGCAAGGGACCAGCCGGTTGCGCATTTCGGTGAGCGCTTCGCACTCAGAGGCCGATGTGGCCCGGTTGCTCTCATTGGTCAGCCCTCACCCCGACCCTCT
>JAYTAT010000674.1:0-3289 GCA_043737315.1 Archangium sp. | reverse complement strand
TCGGAAGAAGTCGGTATTCGAGTTGCCCGTTACCCGCATGGTGAGGCTGGCCGCCATACGCGCCAACGCGGAAGATAAAATGATGGCCACCGGGGGGGGATTGCGGGGATCCGGCTTCTGACTGCCGAGCACCTTCTTCACCTCATTCGAGACGCCGGTGACGTTGCCCACCGCCAGGTGCCCGTAACCATCGTACGTGCCGCCGGGGAGCACCTTCTGGTGGTAGGCCTGCGCGTCGGCCACGGTGACTTCGGTGATGAAGTTTGTTCGAACGATGGGGTGACCAGACTTCGTCTTCGTTTCACTCACGTCGATCGGCACGAGAACATTTCTTCTCGGATCCACCACGGAGCGCAAGGAAGACTCCCCCCCTGTCCTGTTGGCAGAGGTCAGCGAGACGCAGCCAGCACGTCGACGGCGCGCCCCAACTCGGTCTCATTGAACCGCGCGAAGACCAACCGCAACGCACCGGGCTCCTGGCCGTCGAAGGTGTACCGGGCACCCGAATGGACCGACACCCCATGTGCCAGCGCCCGCGTCAGCCACCGCTGCACGTCGATGCGTTTCTTCACCTTCGCCCAGACCGCGATGCCACCTGACGGCACTTCCCATGTGAGCGCGTCACCCAGCTTCGCCTCGAGCTTACGCACCAGAAAGTCGCGCCGCGCCCGGTACACGCTGCGCATCTTGCGCACGTGCCGTTGCAGCTCGCCCTCTTCGAGCAGCTCAGCCACCGTCGCTTCCATCGGGTGGTCACCCTGGCGATCCATCACCGCGCGCAATCGCACCAGCCGGTCTGCGAGCGCTGTCGGGGCGACCACGAACCCCAGACGCAGCCCCGGCGCGAGCACCTTCGAGAGCGTGCCGACCGAGGCCACCACGCCCGCGTCATCTGCGCTGGCCAGGGGAAGCACGGGCCTGCCCTCGTAATGAAACTCGTGGTCGTAGTCGTCTTCGATGATCAACAGCCCATGCCGCTTCGCGAGGCCCAGCAGCGCCAGCCGCCGCGCAGCGCTCATGGTGACCGTGGTGGGGAACTGGTGATGCGGCGTCACGTACACCGCGCGCAGCTTCTTTCGCTTGATCAGCTTCTCGAGGGCCGTGAGGTCGAGGCCCTCGGCGTCGATGGGCACGGGCACGAGTTGCGCACCCGCCAGCCGCAACGCCTCCCACGCGGGCCGGTAGCCGAGCGCTTCGACGGCCACCGCCTCACCGGGCATCACGACGGCGCGCGCGAGGAGATCGAGCGCCATCTGACTTCCCCGTGTCACGACCAACTGCTGAGCGGTCGCGGGCACGCCGCGCACCTCAGAGAGCATCTGCGCCAACGCCGTGCGCAACGCGGGGTGACCGCCCGGCTCGCCGTACTCGAGCAGCCGCTGCCCTCCGCGCCGCACCACCCGCCGCCAGGTGCGCGCGATCAGCTCGACCGGAACGAGGCGGGGATCGGGCGTGCCCGCAGAAAAGTGCAGCACGTGGGGCGGCAGCGTGAAGGGCCGTGAGCGCAGGAAGTCTGGTTCGGGCGGCAGCGAGATGCCCAGCGGCGCGAGGCCCCCGGCGGCGACGGAAGCCAGCTCATCGGGCAGCGCTTCGCTCACGAAGGTGCCGCGCGTGGGTGAGGTGGTGACCCAACCCTGCGCCGCGAGCTCGGCGACCGCGGCGAGCACGGTGTTGCGATTGAGCCCCAGCTCGTCTGCCCACGGTCGGCTGCCCGGGAGTTGTTGCCCTGGCTTCAGGCGCCCCCGCCTGATGTCGCGCATCACGCCGCGGGCGATGCGCAGGAAGACGGGGCCGGTGCCGGCAGGCTCGAGCGTCAACTTCCAGCGGCTCATCGTGGGAATCGTACCTCGAGAGGTCGGCCTGCCGCAGTGCTCGATGGGCCCCTCACCCCGACCTTCCCGCTGCGCAGGGAGAGCAAGTTGCCAGCTGCACCACCCGGCAGTGCCGCACCGCCGGATGGTCGTACAGCAGGCGCATCAACACCTTGCCCAGGCCTCGCCTTCTCCAGTCGGTGCGCACGCACACGTCAGAGATCCACGCGTACTGGCTGCCGTCCGCCAGCGCGCGGGCCGTGCCGATCAACGCGCCTGAGTTGTCTTTGATGCCGATCCACGCGGTCGAGCCGAGGTGCGCACGCACCAGCTCTTCATGGGTCAACGGGTCGAGCAGAGCCGCCGCGGCAGGTGCATCTTCGGGCGCAAGCCACGCGTGCAGCGTGGTGCCCTCGGGCGCCGCGAGAAAGGCAGGCACCGGCGTATCGGGGTTTGCCTCGCGGATCAGCTCGAGAGCGCGCGCGTCACCTTCACCGCCTCGCCCCCACAGCTTGCCCAGCAACATCGCCCGCTGATCAGGCGTGCGGTTCTGCGCGAGTTTGGCCTTGGTGGTGAGCCCGTCGAGCGGAAGACCCGCCAGCATCAGGCCTTTGACCTGTGCGCGATACAGAGGTGAGTCGGGGTCGAGCGGCACGTAGCCGCCTTCGGGTTGCAGCTTTTCCATCAAGCGCTGCAGCACCCGTGCCTTGCGCGCCGGCTCTTCGATCGCCTGCAGCACCCCGTGCGCCTGGGCTGAGCGGTAGAGCGTGGTGGCTGGGCACGCCTTCTGGGGGTCCATGAAATAGCTGGGCAGCCGCGTCACCGTCTCTTCCACCGACGCGACCACGGGCCGGCCCACCAGTGAGGTCTTCTCGCCCGCGGGGGAACCGTGGAAACAGATCCACCCTTCGTCGACCACGCCATTGAGACTCTTGAGCACTGGCTGGCCCTCGGCGCCGATGCCGGCCAGTTGCATGACCTCGAGCTCGGTGAACAGCCGCTTCCCCAACGTTTCGCTGGCGTGGAACTCCTGTCTGCGCATGACCGTAAGGTGGCACCGAGCTGGACCAGCTGGGAGTTCCAGTTTCGATAAGTCAGCTGGTCCACCCCGTCCACACTTCGTTCAGTCATCGCGGAGGATGCGATTAGGCGAGATCTCGAGGTGGCTCTGCATCGTGCCGATCTGATCGATCGAGAGTCGAGGCTCGCTGAGCAGGCCGGTCAGAACGCGCAGCGCTCCCTGGGAAGTGACCCCCCCCCACTTGAAGACGCACCCTGTCGTCAAGCCGGTGTTTCTGCGGCAACCGAAGTGCGGCGCACACAAGCGCTGAGATTGCCCGCGAAGTGCTCACCTTTTCTTGCGCTGCCCGTCCCCAGTATTGTTTTCGTGCGGTTCACCAAAGGGGAGAACACATGCAGTGTCGACAGTGGCTGGTCGGTATCGTGCTTGCGTTGTCAGGGTCAACGGCGTGGGGCAA
>JAYTAT010000673.1:0-3296 GCA_043737315.1 Archangium sp. | reverse complement strand
GACTCTGCCTCAACGGCACCTCGACCACGTAGCGCCAGCAGTCAGGGCGGCTGCCATCGAGGTCGGTGAAGCCGTAAATCTTCGCGGCCTCGCCACTGCTGAGCGATTTCCCATAGCACCGCGTCACTTCGGGGTCCGCCGCGAGCGCTCGGCCCACTCGCCCTGCCCCTCGCCCGCGGGCAGAAGAGAACGTGTAGATCGAAGTTCGATGCTCACCCGCCTCAGAGACCGCTACCGCACCCAGACTGCTTTCCGCTGGGCGATCGACCTCTGCGCCGTGCTGATCATCTTGCTGGCGGTCGGCGCCTACCAGACCCGCAATCACCCGCGCGGGGCCGCGCCCGAGTACACCTTCACCACGCTCGACCAACAATCTGTGGCGCTCAGTTCACTGACCGGCAAACCCACGCTGATCGCCGTCTGGGCTCCCTGGTGTGGGGTCTGCAAGGCCGAGTCGGGCAACGTCTCTCGCGTTCATTCCTGGCTCGGCGCGCGCGCGAACGTCGTCTCGGTGGCGACCGGCTTCAACGACGTGTCTGAAGTGCGGCAGTACATGACCGCGCAGGGCGTCGACTACCCCGTGCTGCTGGCGCAAGACGACTTTCAGCGGGTGATGCACGTCGAGGCGTTTCCCACCCTGTTCGTGCTCGACAACCAGGGCCGCATCGTCTCGTCGACGCAGGGCTACACCACCACGTTGGGGCTGATGTGGCGGGTTCTCTGGGCGGGCTTGCCGTCTTGATCAGCCTTCGCACCGTGAAGGACCTGGTGCGTCACTTCGCCCGCCAGAACCGGCTCGTGTTGATTCCACTGCTGGTCGTGTTGCTGCTCGCGGCCGTGTTGCTGGTGTTGACCCAGGGGT
Source organism: Archangium sp. (assembly GCA_043737315.1). Classification (GTDB taxonomy): domain Bacteria; phylum Myxococcota; class Myxococcia; order Myxococcales; family Myxococcaceae; genus Archangium_A. The sequence goes on along the minus strand of JAYTAT010000673.1, from coordinate 2,434 downwards.
TGAGCGTCGTGGCGCCGTTCGTCTACGCGCTGTTCTGACGTGGAAACGAAACAGCCTCCCGTGTGGGGAGGCTGCTCGGTACCGCCCTGTCCCAGAGGGGTCAGGGAAAGAGGTCTGTTAGAGCGCCTTCAGGTACGAGACGAGATCGTCGACCTCGGCGTCGGTGAGACCCGACGTCTTGCCGTGCTTGTTCTCGCTCTTGCCCGTCATGATGCGGGCCTTGAGGGTAAGCGCGCTGCCGTCGTGCAGGTACGGCGCCGAGCGGGCCAGGCCGAGCAGCGACGGGGTGTTCAACCCACCGTGCGGCAGCAGCGAGAGGTTGTCCTGCACCGCGCCCGTCAGCACGTAGGTGCCGACGTTGGCGAAGGTCTGGTCGGTGAAGCTCTCGCCGCTGTGGCAGGTGCCGCACTCGGCCTTGTCGAACGCCGTCTGGCCGCGCTGCATCACGTCAGCCGGGGTGTCCTTGTGAGGGTTGTCAGCCTTGGGCATCGACTCGATGAACGCCGCGACCTGGGCCTCCATCGCAGGCGTCACGCCCGCGCCGCCCATGCGGTTGGTCACGGTGTGCGTCATGAACGCGAGCAGGTCGGTGAACTCGCCGTTCCAGTGGAAGGGCGCCGTCTTCGAGAGCATGCGGCCCTGGAGCGACGGGGTCTGGCGCGGGCCATCGGGGAAGTTCCACACGTGCCCGTCTTCGCGGCCTTCCAGATGGCAGGTGGCGCAGCTGATGCCCGTCGAGGGGTCGTTCATGCGCGCGTCGGTGGCGCTGAAGAACAGCTTCCGACCGGCGGCGGCGGCGGGGCTCAAAGACTCCCGGGTGGTGAGCGAGAAGGTGCCCGCGTTGGTCACGCGGTCGTTGACCGACTCGAGACGGCTGATGGAGTGGTCGAACGAGTTGAACACCCACGCCGACTTGCCATCGTGGGCGACCGCGATGCCCGTGGGGCCTGCGCCCACGCTGACCAGGTGCTGGATCGACCCAGAGGGCAGGCCGAAGCGGGGCTCCGTGCCCACGTCGTTCGCGCCGAAGCTGCTGGTGTCCCGGGTGCGGCTGGTGGCGATGACCGCAACGTTGTTCGACTCCATGTTCGCCACGAAGAGGAAGCGGCCGGTGCTTTCCAGGGCGATCGCCTTGGGGCCCTGCACCGGCATCTCGGGAATGGGGCTGGTCAGCAGCATCGGGGGACGATCGTTCGAGCCGCTGCCCTGGCACGTGGTGAGGTCGTCGACCTGCGGGGTGCCGTCGCTGCCGAAGGTGAGCAGGGCAGGTGCCGCGACCGCGGTGGTGCCGCAGCTGCCGCCGCCGTAACCCGAGTTGCCGCCACCTTGGAAGGGCTCCTTCACGCCGCCGGCGGGCGTGGTGTTCAACACCGTGTCGGTGGCGATGAGCGAGACCGCGTACAGCTGCATTCCATCGGGGGAGACCGTCATCGCCTCGAGGCCCATGGGGCGCGCAGTGGCGATGCCCTGGCGATCGGGGAACGGGGCAAACTCCGGGGGCGGAGCCGCGCCGCCGCTGTTGGTGGTGACGATGCCCAGCGCCGCGGCGTTGAGCGCGTTGAAGACGCCCGTGCCCGACCTGGTGACCTTCGCGGTGTCGAGGTCGACCATCACCAAATCGCCCTGCTTGTAGAGCGAGATGGCGGCCTTGCCGTCGCCCATCAGGGTGAGCGCGCGCGGCTCGTGACCGACCGGCAGCTCCCACTTGAGGGAAAGGGTGGCCGTGTCGAAGGCCATCAGGGTGCCGAAGTCAGAATCGGTGAGGCTGGTGGCGTTGACCACGTAGAGGGTCTTGCCGTCGGTGGAAGCGGCGAGCGCGACGGGCTCGACTCCGACCGGAATGCGCGCCGACTCAGCGGTGTCACCCTTGCGAATGACGGACACGCTGCGATCGAGGCGGTTGGTCACGAAGACCGTGTCGTCGGGGCCTACCAGGACCTTCTCTGGCTGCCGGCCGACGGCGATCTCAGAGACGACGGTCTGGGTTCGGGCGTCGACGACGAAAAGCGTGTCGAGGTCGGCGTCTGCCGCGAACAGCAGCTTGTCGTCCCGGCTGACGGCCAGAGAGCCGCTGGCCGTGTTGCCGCCCGCAGTGGAGTTGTTGCGACAGCCCGGCGCCACGAACATCACGGCGGCCAGTGCGGCACCCAAGAGTCTGTTCTTCATGTGAAACCCCGGTTTTCTGAGGGACGGCGAGAGTGAAAAGCCCGAAATCAGGAGAGAGGCGGAAACCGAAGAAACATCAATGCAGGCGCAGCGCCAGCGCGCAAGGACACGGCTGCAGACAGCTGAACGAAGGGATCCACTGAAACGTATCGAGGTGTGCGCTGGCGGAGCAGCTGCAACTTCATGTCAGTCAAGCGGCTCGCAAAAGTTGCAAGCCGCTTCTCCCTAAAAGCTGCATCCCTGGCCAGCGCACCTGCGGCAAACACCT
>JAYTAT010000672.1:0-3299 GCA_043737315.1 Archangium sp. | reverse complement strand
CTTCACGCTCTGCAATTCGCGCGGTGTCGGCGAATTCTCCTTGCGCCCGTGAAGGGTCGCGCGCGGCTTGCCGCAGGTCGGTGCCACCCACCGAGAGCCCCGTCGCCACGGCACCAACCGCCACGGCCAGACCGAGCACCACGATCCCCGCCACACGCGACGCAGGCATCACCCTGGGCAATGGCGGCGCGATGACGGCAATGGGTTCCTGCCGGGCGATCTTCGACACGCGCGGACTCTCTTTCGAGGCCACGTGCGCTGCGACCGACGTCTCCGTGCTCGCCTCGACGTACCACTCGAGCTGCTCTTCACCCGTCACACTCGACGCAAAACGATACGCGTGCCCTGCTTCTTCGATCAGCGCCCTCTCCAACCACTCACCCGAAGCACGCCGCTCGAACAAGGTCACCGCGCGCACCTGATTCCACGGGTCGATCAACGTGAAGGCCGCAAACCCCGACGGCGCGGCCTTCTGTTCGAGCCGCACGTAGTCCGCAGGGAACAGGCGCGTCTTCGCGGCCTCGAAGGCCTCCATCACCTTGGGTGACGACTTGAGCTGCATCCACGGATCGGTCTGCAGCATCGTGGTGTACGTCGCTTCAGCCGCATCACGCAGGCCCTCCGCCACCTGGCAATACGCGAGCAGCTCGAGCACCTGCCGCAGCTCCTCTGGCTCGAGGCTGCGCACCTGGCGCGCGACCTCTAAGCGGCCGATGGCGTCGGCGAAACGAAGCTGCTCCACGAGCACCCTCGCTTCGTCCAACCACGGGCTGGAGGGCTGGGCCGCCAGCGCAAGCGCCGCAGCCACCGAGAGAAACATGACGACCTCATGCCTTGGGCCCGGTAGGCGAGGCAAGTCCCGAGAATCACCTGTCCTCTGCCAGAGGACACTGTCGCGGGCTCACACACTCCAGTCCGGTGCCCGAGCCCTCCTGCAGACACCTCAAGCCGTTGAATTGACGCAACCTTCGGAGTGGCGCAGGGCTTGCGAAAGGGTGCGCACGTCATGCGCTCACTCCTCTTCTCTTCTGTGCTGCTCGCCGCCTGCACGGGTGCGATCCAGGTGACGCCACCGCCTTCAGAGATTCCGGCGATGGGCGTGGTGATGAACGCGCCGGTCGCTCGCCCGCGCCCCCACCGCACCACGCAAGGTGAGTGGAGCCGCCCCTCTGCGCTCTGGCTGCAGGCCGGCGAAGTGACGGTGCTCGACGGCGAGCTGGTGCGGCAGCGCAGCGGCGACGACTTCGCCACCCTCGCGGTGGGCACCGACGACGCGCTCCAGCAGCCCGGCGTGGTGAAGGCCGTCTCGCGGCGCGGTGGCGGCGTGATGCTCGCGGCGACGGGCGGCTTCTTTCACGACGCACCCGGCCGGTTGTTGCGCGCGCCGATCTCAGACGACTTCGCGATGAGCTCGTTGCGCTTCGTCGACGTGGTGGGCGCGGCGTTGTGGGTGACCACTTCGACCGACGCGACCCGGGTGCTGGGTGGGCACCGGGTATCGGTGCGCATCAACGATTCTTCCGAGACCGGTGCAGTGCAGGCCCTCATCGGCCGATCCACTACCGCTGCGTTGCTGGTGAAGGGCACTTCACTTTACGAAGTCGACCTCGCCGGAAATACGGTCAAGACGCTGGCGCGCGGCGTGGGCACGGTCACCGCGATCGATCACCGCGGCGACGTCGCGCTCATCGGCACCTCAGAGGGGCTGCTCGAAGTCGCAGCCGATGGCACCGTCACCCGCCACACGCTGAGCGCGACCGAAGAAGGTCAGGCCATCGTGGACATCGAAGTGGTGGGCGAGCTCACGCTGGTCACCACCACCTCGCAGGTGTTGCAGCTGGGCACCGTCATCGTGGTGCTCGCCGACGTGACGCAGCCCTGGCCCGACGCGCTCACCAAAGACGTCAACGGCGACGTGTGGTTCCTCGATGGCGCCGCCCTGGTTCGGCTGTCCACTTCCGTGATGGTGCCCCCGCCTTCGTTCGAAGCCGACGTGAAGCCGTTCATGACCGCGCACTGCCGCAGCTGCCACGCGACGGGCGCCAGCTACGCACCTCAGCTCAACCTCGAAAATTATACGGCCGCGAAGAACTGGGCCGTTCAGAGCCTCAACCGCATCACCGACACGGTGGCACCGATGCCGCCGGCCAACAGAGAAGTGCTGACACCTGCCCAGTACGACGTCGTCGTGCGTTGGGTCGAAGGAGGGCTGCTGCCATGAGAAAGAGTCTCCTGCTCGCCGTACTCACGCTGCCGGGCTTCGCGCTCGCCCAGGTGAGCGCCACGTGCGATCAACCGCGCGACATCGACAAGTACCAGCTGCTGCGCCGTCTGAGCCTGGATCTTCGGGGCAAGGTGCCCACGTACGAAGAGTACGCAGCGCTCGACACGCAGACGAACGTCACGCCTGCCACCGTTCAGTCGTGGCTGGGCAGCGACGACTTCCGCATCGCGATGCGCCGCTACCACGAGGAGCTCTTCTGGCCCAACGTGAGCAACGTCGCGCTCAGCAACACGAACTCCCAGCTGACACTGCTCGCCACGCCCGCCGCGTGGACCATCGCGTCGACCGGCAAACGCCGCCTCTTCCGCGGGACCTCTGACCTGAACACCGCACTGGGTGCGCAGTGTGGCGACTTCGAGCAGACCCAGTTCACCACCGGCTTCGTGCCTGCCACCGCCGGCATCCGCACCAGCGTGGTGGGCGGCGTGACGGTGAAGCAAGAGGGCTGGCGCATGGTGACGCCGTACTGGTCGACCACGCCCATCAAGGTCTGCGCCTTCGACGCGATGGAGACCGAAAGCGTCACCGTGGGCGGCAAGGTGATCGAGTGCAACTCGATCGAGGCCGATGCGCGCGTGGAGTGCGGCTGCGGCCCCAACCTTCGCGCCTGCTACGGCCCCACGGCCAACGTGCGCACCGTCATTCAAAATGCGATGCGTGAGCAGCTCAACCTGATGGTCGACCGGGTCACCACCGGCGGTCAGCCCTACACCGAGTTGGTCACCTCGCGCACCGCGCCGGTCAATGGCCCGCTGGTGTTCTGGAAGAAGAACCTGGCGCCGCACCTCACCTACTCGCGCGTCGTGGCCCTGCCCGACCCGAACGAGCCGCTCACCGGCGACGACTTCTCCGACACCACCTGGCGTCAGGTCGACCGCGGCAGCGCGCTGCACGCCGGCGTGCTCACCTCGCCTGCGTACCTGCTGCGCTTTCAGACCAACCGCGGCCGGGCGAACCGCTTTCGCATCGACTTCGAGTGCGAGAGCTTCACCCCGCCAAGCCAGCTCGAGACCCC
>JAYTAT010000671.1:0-3302 GCA_043737315.1 Archangium sp. | reverse complement strand
GGGAGAGACTGAGCCGCTGCATCAGCTCGGGCGCCGTGATGGGGCCCACGACCTCCATCCAGCCGCGGACCACTTGCCGGGCGGCGGTCTCGCGATCGACCGGGAGATCCCCTGGCAGCGGCTCGAGGGCGAGCGTCGCGTCGGGAAAGAGCGCCTGAATGAGCGGCACCCGTTCGGCCGCGTAGGCGTGACCCATGTGTTCAGCGGCTCTTCCTGCGGCAGCGAGGAGCTGCAGCTTTTGACCCTCACCCAGAGGAAGAGGGAACCAGACCAGCTGCAGCAGCGCGTCGTGGAACTCTTCTGCGTCACGGAAGGTCGGCGCCGCTTCCGAGATGACTTGATCGATCGCCGCTTGATCCAGTGCACCGAACGCCACCGCGTCTGAAGGCGGCAGCATGCGGCGCAGCGAAACAGAGCGCGCGCGCCGTTCTTCCAGCGGTGCTTCGTCGAGGAACGTGTACGGCGCCGAGTTGAGCAGCGCGTGCGCGAAGACCGAAGGCTCGGGCAGGTCGACCGCCACCTTGCGGATCTCGCCTGACTTCATCTTCTTGAGCACCTCGATGAGCCCGTCGATGTCCATCAGGTCTCGAAGACAGTCCTTCATCGTCTCGGTGACGAGCGGATGATCGGGCGGCTCGAGCTCCATGCCACCGTGGTTGTCCTGGCAACCGACCTGCTCGGGGAAAACCGCGGCGATGAGATCCTCGGCGCGCGCGCGCTGAATCGGCGGCGGCACCTTCTTGCCGTTCTGCAACCGGGAGAGCGCCAGCGCGCGGCCCGCCGCCCACCGAAAGCGCGTGCCGAACATGGGCGCTTGCAAGACGGCCTGAGTGAGCACCTTCTCGGCCGTCCTGGGAGAGACGAAGTCGAAGATGTCGATCAGCGGAAACGAGTGCCCCTCACTGAGCGAAAGCAGAATGCCGTCATCACTGGCCGCCGCCTGCAGCTCGAAGTCGAACGTCTTGCAGAACGACTTGCGCAGCGCCATGCCCCACGCCCGGTTGATGCGCGCTCCGAAAGGGGCGTGAATCAACAGCTGCATGCCGCCCGCTTCGTCGAAGAACCGCTCGGCGATCACCGTGTGCTGCGTGGGCGCGGCGGTGAGCGCAGCAGCACCGGCCTTCACGTAGCGAATCAGCAGGTCAGCCGCGTTGGGCGGCAGCTTGAGCTCTCCTTCCAGCCACGCCTGCGCATCGGGCCGCGCGAGCACTTCGTCACGCAGCTTGGAGACCTCGAGAGACAATTCCTCGGTGCGCGCGGGTGACTCGCCGTTCCAGAAAGGAACGTTGGGTGACTGGCCGTGGGCATTCTCGACGCGCACCTCGCCGCCGAACACCCGGCGAATGCGCCACGAGGTGGTGCCCAGCACGAAGACGTCACCGGCCCTCGAGTCGACCGCGAAGTCTTCATCGAGCGTTCCGACAATCTTCTCTTCAGGCTCGACCTTCACCGCGTAGCTGAAGAGATCCGGAATCGCGCCGCCGTTCTGGAGCGCCATCAAGCGCGCCCCTGCCCGCGGTCGAAGCACGCCGTTGACCCGGTCCCGATGCAGGTGCACGCGCGAGCGGCCGCGGGTGGTGGTCACGCCTTCGCTGGCCAGGTGCAGCACCTTCTCGTACTCCTCGCGGGTGAGCGACTCGTAGGGCATCGCCTTGCGCAGCACCTCGAAGAGCTCTTCCTCTTTCCACTCGCGTGCGGCGACCTCGGCGACCACCTGCTGCGCCAGCACGTCGAGCGGCTTGTCTGGAATGCGCACCGCGTCGAGGTGACCGCGTGAAATGGCGGCGAGCAGCGCCGTGCCCTCGACCAGCTCATCGCGCGTCATGGCGAAGAGCACGCCCTTCGAGATCGACGCCTTGTTGTGACCACTGCGACCCAGGCGCTGCAACATCACCGCGATGCTGCGCGGGCTGCCGAGCTGCACCACGAGGTCGATGGAACCGACGTCCAACCCCAGCTCGAGGCTCGCGGTGGCCACCATCACCTTGAGCCCGCCTGATTTGAGGCGCTGCTCTGCGTGCAGGCGAAGCTCACGCGCCATGCTGCCGTGATGCGCAGCGACGTGCTGGTGGCCGAGGCGCTCACCCAGATCGTGCGCGACGCGCTCGGCCAGCCTGCGGGTGTTCGAGAACACCAGGATGGTGCGGTGCTCGGCGGTCAAGGCGACCATGCGGTCGTACAGCTGGCCCCACATCTCGTGCGTGGGCACCGCCGTGAGTTCGTCTTCGGGCGTCTCGAGCCACAGCTCCCACGGACGCACGTGACCGACCTGCACCACCTCGCACGGCACGCGGCCTGCGCGCGGTTCACCCACCAGAAAGTGCGCGAGGCGATCGAGCGGGCGCGTGGTGGCCGACAAACCAATCATCTGCGGTGAACGGCCCGTGAGCGCCTTGAGCCGCTCCAGCGAGAGCGCGAAATGTGAGCCGCGTTTATCGCGCGCCAGCGCGTGAATCTCGTCGACCACCACCGTACGCACGCTCCGCAGCGTCTCGCGGCTCTTGTTGGCGGTGAGGTAGAGATAGAGCGACTCGGGCGTGGTGATGAGGATGTGCGGCGGCTTCTTCACCATCGCCGCGCGTTCGTGCGCCGGGGTGTCCCCGCTGCGCACCCTCACGCGAATGTCGGGGAGCTCGAAGCCCGCAAGCGCGGCGCGCGCCCTCAGCTGTTCGAGCGGGAGCAGCAGGTTCTTCTGCACGTCGTTGCCCAGCGCTTTGAGGGGCGAGATGTAGAGCACGTGCGTCTCGTCAGTCAGCGTGCCCGCGGCCGCCGAGCGATACAGCTCGTCGAGACAGGCGAGGAAGGCGGTGAGCGTCTTGCCTGAGCCCGTGGGCGCCGCGATCAACACGTCGCGCCCTTCGCGGATGACCGGCCAACCGCGAATCTGTGGCTCGGTCGGCTCGCCCAGGGTCTCGTGAAACCAGTCGCGAACGGCGGGGTGACAGGGCTGGAGCGCCTCGTGAACCTGGCTGGGCTGCATCACCAAGACTGAACAGGAGTTCACTCATCGGAACAACCGCTCGATGTGGGAGCAAGAGCTAGGCTGGGGTGCGAATGCTCCTTGCCGTCATCAGCGCGTTGTTGTGCACCACCCCGCCCCTCGTACCGGCGCCCTCACAGCCCGATCGCACCCCCCTCACCTGGGACCGTTCGTCGTACTTCGCGCCGCCCGTCACGAGGAAGCCGGTCAAGCCACCGCCCGATCCGCTGGCGCCCGCGACGCTGGGGTTGTTCTTCGCGCCGCTGAGTCTTTTCTCGTTGTCGGTCTGGGTCGAAGCCGATCTCGCGCTCATCGGAGGGCT